>CAZIBZ010000261.1:0-6134 GCA_964537445.1 uncultured Dehalococcoidia bacterium
GGGCAGCAAATTTCCGTAATCGCCGAGAGACCGCGAGATGAATAGGTAAACCCTCTGGGTCAGCTCATCAGCCCAGAACTTCGTCATCGAGGCTTCCATCACGGGAATCTCGCCCTTAGTCTGCATCCACCCGACACGGTACGAGAGCATTCGCATGGTTTCGACCTCGAGCCGCAGGTTCGCAAGTTGATTCCTCACGACGGCACGGTCCAGGGGACCGGAACCAGATGTCCGCGCGAGGTGGCGACTGTGCTCGACGAACTCCTCAATGATCCTGATGAGCATGGCCGGCCCCTCGATGTTCGAGCGCTCGAAACTAAGGGTCGTCATCGCGGCATACCAACCACGGTTTTCCTCTCCGATGATATTCTGGGCCGGTACCCTCCAGTCCTCCATGAAGAGTTCGTCCCACCGGTGGCGTCCAAGCGCGTCGGGGATTCCTCGCACAGAGACTCCGGCAGGATAGTTGCCCTGTTCGTCGAGCAGGGGCGCCAGCAGATATGTGATGCCGCGGTGTTTCGGGGCCTCCGGGTCCGTTCTCACGAGGATATGGATCCACGGGTCTCTGTACGTACCCCAGATCTTTTGGCCGTTGATCACGTAGTCGTCGCCGTCCCTGACGGCGCGCGTCTTCAAGCCCGCGAGGTCTGAACCCGCATCTGGTTCGCTGAATCCCTGTGAGAACTCGAGATCGGCATTCGCGATCCGCGGTAGGAACTGTTCCTTCATCCAGTCAGCGCCCTGAATCATCAAGACCGGTGCTACCAGGCCTCCACCGAACGTGGCGGGGGCACCGGCATACGACATGGCTTCCCGGTACGCCATCTGAGTG
Organism: uncultured Dehalococcoidia bacterium; assembly: GCA_964537445.1. GTDB lineage: Bacteria > Chloroflexota > Dehalococcoidia > UBA6926 > UBA6926 > JASLZO01. The sequence continues at coordinate 833 of CAZIBZ010000261.1, forward strand.
GTGATGCTCACTCCCTGACCACCGTGTTCGGTCGGCCAGTGCATCGTCCACCAACCCTTATCGACCAGCTTCTTCTCGAAGTCCTTGACCAGAGAGCCCAGTCCAGGATCGTGGTGGTCCCAAGAGAGCGCGTAGTAGATCCCGGCACCGTCTCCATACCCTTTCGGGTCCCATTCTTTACGCGTGAACGCCGCAGCCTCGTCTCTCAGAGCCTCGTCTTCAGGCGTGAATCGAAAATCCATCGAAAACCCCCATGGAGATCAGTCCTGCCGGGCGAACCAGCCGAAAATAGAGTGTACCGGCCGAGGCCGTAGCACCGCCCACCTTGGTAGACTGGGAGTCGTAATTGCATTGCCCGTTGGTCAACATCGACCGCGAGACCCATGACGACCCTCACACCCGCTGCCGGCACAGGCCAACGCTTCCAGCTCGCCGCTCCGTTTCAGATGACCGGCGACCAACCGGCTGCGGTTGCACAGATCGCCGAACGGGTGGTCGAGGGTGACCGCTTCCAGACGTTGAAGGGCGTTACGGGGAGTGGCAAGACGTTCACGATGGCGAACATCGTGCAAGAGGTCCAACGACCGACGCTGGTGATCGCCCACAACAAGACTCTGGCTGCACAACTCTGCATGGAATTCCGGGAGTTCTTTCCGAAGAACGCGGTCGAATACTTCGTCTCCTACTACGACTACTACCAACCCGAGGCGTATGTTGCCCGGACCGACACGTATATCGAGAAAGATGCAGAGATCAACGACGAGATCGACCGTCTGCGCCATGCGGCGACAAAGGCGCTCTGGGAACGAAATGACGTACTGATCGTTGCTTCGGTCTCGTGTATCTATGGGCTCGGCGCCCCAGACGAATACGCCAGCTTCATCATGGTGCTCGAAAAAGGGTCTCGTACCCCTCGGGACGTGGTGATCCGCCGATTGATCGACATGCAATACGAGAGGAACGACTACGACGTGACCCGAGCCCGGTTCCGGGTTCGCGGTGACACCCTGGAACTACAGCCGGTTTATGAAGAGTTGGCGGTGCGGGTCGAATTCTTTGGCGACGAGATCGAGCGGATCGTATCTGTCGATCCAACGACCGGCGAAATCCTGGCGGAGCGCGACAGGGTCGCACTCTATCCAGCGAAACACTGGGTTACAGGTGCAGAGAAGCTGAGCGCAGCGATCCGAGACGCCGAGGAGGAGATGCGAGGCCGGGTCACATGGTTCCAGGAGCAGGGAAAACTGGTTGAAGCTCAACGCCTGGAGCAGCGCACTCGATACGACCTGGAGATGATGCGCGAGGTCGGCTACTGCTCGGGCATCGAGAACTACTCACGTCATCTCCAACAGCGTCCCGCGGGGAGCCGTCCGTGGTGTCTCCTAGATTACTTTCCGAAAGACTATCTTCTCTTCCTGGACGAGTCGCACATGACCGTGCCCCAGGTACGGGGAATGTTCCACGGTGACGTTTCACGGAAGCAGAATCTGGTCGATTTTGGTTTCCGGCTCCCGTCGGCGCTGGACAACAGACCGCTCAACTACACCGAGTTCGAGCAGCTGATCAACCAGGCCGTGTTCGTTTCCGCCACCCCCGCGGCGTACGAACACGAGGTCAGCAGCCAAGTGGTGCAGCAGGTCATCCGGCCCACCGGACTGACTGATCCGACGATCGAAGTGAAACCGACAAAGGGTCAGATCGACGATCTCCTGCACGAGATCCGCGGGCGCGTCGATCGGGGAGAACGGGCTCTGGTCACCACGCTGACAAAGCGAATGGCGGAGCAGCTCGCCGACTATCTCAAAGAGATGGGGGTCAAGACCCACTACATTCATGCGGAAGTCGAGACTCTCGAGCGGACCGAGATCCTCCGGGACCTCAGGCTCGGAGTCTACGACGTTGTTGCCGGGATCAACTTGCTTCGAGAGGGTCTCGACCTTCCCGAGGTGAGCCTGGTAGCTATCTTGGACGCGGACAAGGAAGGGTACCTGCGTTCGGGGACGTCGTTGATCCAGACGATCGGCCGTGCGGCCCGTCACCTTAACGGGCACGTCATCATGTACGCCGACCAGGTGACGGATTCGATGCTCCAGGCGATCGAAGAGACATACCGGCGCCGGGAGTTGCAATCCGCTTTCAACGATGAGCATGGAATCATCCCGCAGGGGATTCAGAAGGCGGTCAGCGATATCACGGAACGGGTGCGCCAGGTGGCGGAGACTCGCGCTCCTTATCAACTCAATACGGGTGAACTCCCCAAGGACGACCTTGCTCGGATTGTTCTTGACCTCGAGAAACAGATGAAACAGGCGTCGAAGAACTTGGAATTCGAGAAGGCGGCGGCGTTCCGCGATCAAGTAGTCGAGTTGCGGCGGGTTATGGAGTAGACCGGTGGTCCGCCTCACATCCGTTGGCTTGCTGCTGGCCTTTGCGATTGCATTCGCCGGCTGCGTGCAGGCCGGAACCCGTGCCGGTGATCCGGACCTCCCGGAAGGCTTCGGTGCGGTACTGCCGGACGCCCCGCTTGGTGGGTACATCCATATGGGCCTTGGTGGTGAACCGATGTCCATCGCTGAAGGCATCGTGGCCCCAGATGGAACGCTCCTTCCGATCGAAGGGGACGTTGAATCTCTGTCTATCTGGCTCGGACCCTTTGATGTCGACGGCTTCTCCGCGATCGCAGCACGCGTTCGATTTCCGAAGCAATCTGGTGCGACCATAGCGCTCAACAGGTTGAACCGGACAGAAACCTCCTCATCGCTCTGGACACGCCAGCGTGGAGCTGTCCTCGATCTGGTCCTCGGGGACGGAGTTTCAGCCGTCGATATCATCATCGCCCTCACGAACGATCTCTATGTCAATGGCGATCGGAGCGCGAGAGCTGCAACGAACAGTCTGCAGTCGTTCCCCCCACAGCCAAGCCAGCAAGTGCTGGGCGCCGGCTGGATACAGTTCACTCCACGGTTGATGCCGGTGGCCCTTCGAGCGCTGGCGAAGCAAGGATGGCCAGACCTCCAACCGGTCACCGGGTTGCTTTCCCAGTCCGGCGTGAAACATGTCGCCTTTGCTGTATATGGAGACTCGGTCCCTGACGTGATCCGCCCATCCGAAGTGGCCGGTGCGCTGGCGGGTCAGGGAACTGACGCATTGTTTGTGACGGACACCACGCTGGCGGCCCCGTTACTTTCGTTGACATTCAACGTTGTGGCCCAACGTTTGGGACTGACGCCCGTCCGTCTTTCGAGCGGACGTGGATTCGTGTACCGGGCTGAGGGACTCTCCACGGTGGCGCGAACGCGCGGTGGGACGATCTTCGCGTCGCTCTCGACATCTGAAGCGTCTGCGGCGGACCTGCTGGGGCAAGTTGGATCCTGAGACTACCGGGCTCCGGTGAGATCTGAGAGCCGATGATGTCGAGTGAGCGAAGACGGGACGCGCTGGAGGAATTCCTTCCCAGCGTCGAACGGGTGTCGCGTCTTGCGTTGGATCCCGTGTCGCGGATTGACGCGTTGATGGAACCGTTCGACCGATTGCTACGAAGCGGTTTCTTACCCGAAGAATTCACTTCTGCGGAGCCCGGTGATTTCTTCAATACCTTGTGTTCCGACCAGACGACCGGGCGTATTCGTTGATGGCGGTGTTGGTTGCACCGGGGGGGGTCAGACCCCCATCTATGACCATCTGGCTTGGGGGCTCGTCGGCGTCCATCGGGGCGAACAGCGCGAGACCGTGTACGAGCGGATGGATGACGGCGGTGTCGACGCTCGGGCGGACCTGCGTTTGGTCGAGGAAAAGCGCCTGAACCTCGCAAACATCACCAGCCTCGTACCTCCGACCGGGGACATCCACCAGAAACGGACCATCTCTGACATCCGTTCCGTCTCGCTCAACCTGCTCGGTAACGACATCGGATGCCAACCGCGCCACGTATATGACATCGAAACGAATGCCGTCGCTGACTTCCAGTCCGGCTACGTTACTGCAGACTGCGATCCGCAGCCGGGTGATTGACGACCGGAGCCCGGTTTCTCAGGCACGCGATAGACTTATTCTGACTGACGAAGGGCTGAAAGACAGCCCAGCGGAGGAGCTCACTCGATGGAGATGAACGACCAGGCGAAAGCACGTCTTGGCGGCATGATGAAGACGTGGGACCGCCGAAAAAAGATCACTTCGAACCTCAACCGGATCAGCAACCGAATCGCGGTCTACAGCGGCAAGGGGGGGGTCGGCAAAACGACGGTCGCTGTAAACCTGGCGGTTGCGCTCGCGCAGTTGGGGAACAAAGTCGGCCTCTTGGACGCCGATATCGACTGCCCAAATGCCGACAAGTTGATGGGCGTCCTGCAACGACCTCGGTACGTCGACGGAGTGCTGCACCCGGCCGAACGGGCGGGCGTCAAAACCATTTCGATGGCGTCGGTCCAGGAGAACGAGGAAGAAGCAATCATCTGGCGCGGCCCGATGATTACCAACGCGATCAATCAGTTCTTGGAAATGACTGAGTGGGGAGACCTGGATTTCCTGGTGGTCGATCTGCCCCCCGGAACCTCGGACTCACCGCTGACGATCATGCAGACGCTGCAGTTGAACGGGTTCGTGGTCATCACGACACCGCAGGATCTCGCGGTGCTAGATGCCAAACGCTCGATCAACATGATCAAGAAGATGAACATCGAGATCCTCGGCGTCGTTGAGAACATGGCCGGGGACATATTTGGAAAGGGTGGGGGAGAACGCCTCGCGAAGGACCTCGATGTGGCATTTCTGGGGCGGATCGAACTCTCCAAGGAGTTCGCCTCTTTTGGCGCGGACCTCGCGGTGCTGAAACACGACAAAGCAAGGAAGCGGTACCAGGGCATCGCTGAAGGCGTTATCAGTCGGCTGGGGGACGTCACGCCCGCCCACGAGATTTCGACGGTTCCGGGCTAGGGCGTGGGCGCCTCGTCTGAAGCGTCATCAACAGCCGTAGCTTTCGCGGCCCGGCGACCGCGTCCCCTGGTCTCGGCCGGAGCGTTCGGGATTTCGGCGGAGGCGAGTCCTTCTTCAACGAGCAGGTCTCGTAACCGGGCTGCACGCGGGTAGCCAATCCCGAGCCTTCGTTGGAGTAGCGAGGTCGAGATCTTTCCGTCGTACAGTTCGGCGAGTTCTCGAGCTGCCTCCTCGACATCTCCTGTTGAACCGATCCCCTTCAACGAAGACGGATCACCAGGGGCTGAGGCTCCATTGGCGCCGGCCCCACGGCCTTTGGGCAACAACTCCTCTGGCACCAGCAACTCTGGCAATTCGGGAGGCTCGTACC
>CAZIBZ010000262.1:0-4895 GCA_964537445.1 uncultured Dehalococcoidia bacterium
AGGTGATGCCGGACCTCGCGCACGTCAACTACGTCTCCGACCCCGAGGAGTGGTTCGTGTTGCTGCGATCTCCCGGCCTCTGGCGGGTCCTGTTCCCCACGAACCCGGATGAGACCGTCTTCGATGAAGACCCGGACACCGCGACCATGGACGGCCTCGCCCAGGAGCGCTACCAGCGTGTGTGGGCCACCGGCGAGCCGTACCCGATCACGTACCGAAACGTCTACCGCGTTCACCAGCGGGTGGCGACTCCTACCGCGTCGGGCGAGGTCTCTTGGCCGGAGACGCCGCGCATGTGAACAACCCTCTCGGCGGGATGGGGCTCAACGGTGGAGTCCATGATGCGGTGATGCTGACCGAGGCGATCGGCAGAGCTTTGGGGCCCAGCGGAGACGACGCCGCGCTCGACCATTACGCGAACGAACGCCGCCGCATCGCTGTGCAGTACATCCAGGCTCAAACGGCACAGAATAAACAGAGCATCCGACAGAGCGACCCGGAGGCTCGGAATCAACGCCACGACGAGCAGAGACGTATGGCTGACGACCCGGTTGCCTCCAGGAATTATCTACTCAGAACGTCGATGATCGAAGGCCTACGGAGCGTCCCCGCCTTCGAGTGATCGTGAGTGGGGTCAGGTAACGTCGCCTTCCGCGATGTCTTCCGCCCCGACGGGGTGCTCTTCTCGTTCCCATTCTTCCAGAAGCGCGATCGCCTCGGACCACCGGTCACCAACGACCATCACGCGGCACGGATTCGGCGTCACCCCGAGAAACGCGGCGGTGTCGCCGGCGTTCACGACCGCTTCGATGTTCTCCTCATGGAGGGCCTGGACCAGTAGCTCGGCATTAAGTTGGTCCGAGACAGTGGTGAGGTGGGTCCAATCCATCGCGAAACTGGAGCTACGTGCTGGGCGCCTGCGCCAGCATCGCGGGCAGCCACTCCGCGTCTTCCACCACACCCACGAACGGGAGGTTGCGATACCGGCCCTCGTAGTCCAGTCCGTAGCCGACGACGAAATGGGGCGGTATCTCGAACCCAACGTAGTCGAGAGCGACATGGACTTGCCTGTGAGTGGGTTTGTCGAGGAGTGCGCAAACCTTCAGCGTTGCCGGTTGTTGGCGAAGGACCGCGGCGACGATTTCCGTCAGGGTCAGCCCAGTGTCGACGATGTCCTCGACGATGAGCACGTTCCTGCCTTCAAGCGTTTCTCGGAACGGGTTCTCGTCCAGCGTGACCCGATGCGTTCCTTCATCAACCGACCGGTGGACATCGACCAGTTCGATCGGCGTCATCAGGTCGGTCTCTCGGATGAGGTCGGCCAGAAAGCAGACCACTCCATTCAGCGCCCCGACGCAGACGACCTCGCTTCCGGCGAAATCTCGACTGAGCTGGGCGCCGAGTTCCCTGACCCGCTTCCGCAGCCTCCGCTCGCTAATCAGGACGCGGTCGACCCCCTGGGCGGCCACGCGGCCGAGTGTTCGCCCCGACCGACCGTTGGTATGCCTCGCCGTCATTCTCGCCCTCCGTTCCGGAAGGATACGGGAGGCGACCCATGGACGGCTATGACGACCTCACAATCGGTCAGGCATTGGCGTCGGCTCAACGATTGTTCGATAATCATATGACCGACGCGTGAACGATGCGGAGCCGGGTGTTCCCCGGCTCTCGTCCTGTCAATGACCAGCGAGGGGTTTTCCAAGGCATGTCCGAAACGGCTATCGGCGCGATACTCGCGGTAATGGCCGCCGCCGCGTGGGCGAGCGGGGCGGTCGTCGCGCGGTTGGGCATGCGGACGATGGGGTCGACAACCGCGACGTTCATCTCGCTCATCTCCGGATTCCTCATCACTCTCGCGATCGCGCTTGCGATGGACTTCCGGGCCGTATTCGCCGTCTCGGTCGGCACGGTGGGTATGTTCGCGATCCTAGGAACCATCCAGTTTCCGATCGGCAGGTTCCTTAGCTATAACGGGATCCGGCTCGCCGGCGTGGCACCCGCGTCAGCGATCCTCGGGTCGTCACCCATCGTCGCGGCGGCGCTCGCGCTGATCTTCCTGGACGAGGAACTGACAGTAATGGTTGTCATCGGGATCCTGGCCGTGGTGGCCGGGCTGGCCGTCGTGGTCTCGGAAAAGAGGGAGTAGCTGAGATGACAGCTGCGTCGACTCCTCCGTCGGCTTCCGGAGCCCCTGTGACACCAGTACGGACCACAAGCCGCTGGAAAAGCCCGGTGGTCATCGGGTTGGCTTCCGCGCTCCTCGCCGCCATCGCCTACGGCGTCACGCAGACCCTGGCCCGCCACCTGGTGACCACCTCTGCTCCGTTCCAGGTAGGCGCGACGTACACGATCTTCTTCGGGATGCTAATCCTCTTCGTCATGTCCGCGAGGAATCTGAAACGGGACCTCAGGGCTCCCCGAACCGAGATCGGGTGGATGGTGATCGCGGGAATCGCGTCTTCGCTCGGGGTATTGTTCATGTTCGGGGCGCTGTCACGAGCCCCGGTCACCCTCGCCTCTCCGATCGCAGCGGTGAACCCGTTGATCGCGATCGCTCTTACCCACGTATTCCTACAACGCGTGGAACGCGTTTCCCCTCGAATGGTCGCAGGGGCGCTCCTGGTGTTCGCAGGGGTTGTACTGGTCGTGGTCGGCAAAGCCTGATCCGCTTGCTTGACACTCGATTACCCTCTGCGTACTTTGGCGGCACATGTCACACGGAGACTTCACATTAATGGTTGGTTCTGGGGACGCGTATCCAGATTTCGCGTTTATCTACGCCCGATCCATCGGGGTGAGAACGGCTGCCATGTGACAATCGAAATCCAGACGCAGAGATGCCGCCCTCCCGCCCCGCGAGGAGGGTTTTTTGATGCCCGCCACGGCCGAAATGAATGGCCCAGGTCACGGAGGAGTCCAATGATCGTCGTAATGCGAAGCGACGCGAGCCAGGAACAGGTAGATGTGGTCATCGATCGCATCGAGGATCTCGGTTACCACGCTGACGTCGAGCGCGGCGAGTTCACGAGCGTCGTCGCCGTCATTGGGGATACCACCCGTGGGGGAAAAGACGTCCTGGAGGTCATGCCCGGCGTCGAGCGCGTGATCCCGATCATGCGTCCCTACAAGCAGGTAAGCCGCGAGTCCGGGCAGCTTCGGAAGCGGGATACGGTCATTCACTTGAATGATGACCTGGAAGTAGGTGGCAAACGCGTCGTGATGATGGTGGGGCCGTGCGCCGTGGAGAGCCGTGAACAGGTCCAGGAGAGCGCTCGGGCCGTGAGCGGCGCTGGATTCCCGGTGCTCCGCGGTGGAGCATTCAAACCGAGAACATCTCCCTATGCGTTCCAGGGCCTCGGGCTGGAGGGGTTGCGCTTGCTCCGAGAGGCCGCCGATGAGTTGGGGTTGCTTGTCGTGACTGAAGTGATGTCCGAGATGGACGTCGATATGTGCGCCGAGTACGCGGACATCCTCCAGATCGGCGCCCGAACAATGCACGCGTTCCGTCTGCTGTCCGCGGTTGGCAAAACACAGAAACCCGTGTTGTTGAAGCGCGGGTTCCATGCGTCCATCCGGGAGTGGCTGTTGAGCGCCGAGTACATCGTTAACGAGGGCAACTGGAACGTGATGATGTGCGAGCGGGGTATCCGGAGCTTCGATGACGAGTTCGCGAGGAACGTCCTGGACCTGACGGCGGTTCAGATCCTCAAGAATGAGACCCCGCTTCCGGTGGTCGTCGACCCGAGCCACGGAACGGGTCAGCGCGACCTCGTGATCCCGATGGCCAAGGCTGCGATCGCTGCCGGGGCGGACGGCCTGATCATTGAGGTCCATCCGGACCCGACAAAGGCACTCTCGGACGGCCCTCAGTCATTGCCACTCGAATGGCTTCCGAAGATGAAAGAAGAGCTATCACAGATCGCCGAAGCGGTCGGTCGCACGCTGTAGCTGTGCACCATCGATGCGGAGGCGTACCATACCGGACGGCGGCAGGGTGGCGGAGTGGTCAAACGCACCTGGCTGTAAACTAGGCGCCCGTCGGGCTTCGGGGGTTCGAATCCCTCCCCTGCCACCAGTTATTTCGTGTTCTGATCGTGGTTCGGTTGTGTGGGTCGTGAGTGGTCGAAACGTGGACGGATTCCGAGGCCCAATGGTGGCCTCTTCGTCGGACGCTCCCCGCGCTGGGGACAGCCTCGTGCGCGCGTTCAGTCTGCGACAACGCGATCACCGGCACGGGTCCGCGTCGCTGAGTGGAGCCTGCCACCACTGACACATATGCGGTTCTCCATCGCGAAAGAGATATTTGATCGCCACCCCGACTACGTGGTGGGGCTGGTGTATGTACGCGACGCCGACGTTGTCTCCGCGCTTCCGGTCGTGACCTCAGCGTTGACCGAGGCGGCAGCCACCGTCCCTTCGAGCCTTCGAGGCGGGCACCTCGATGAACATTCAGCAATCAATATCTGGTCTGAAGCGTTCGCTTCGAACGGGATGAACCCAAAGCGGTACACACCGTCGGTTCGGGCGCTCGCGGAACGGGCGCTCCGTGGCGACTCAATCCCGGGCATCAACGTGGCGGTCGACGCTGCGAATATCGTCTCGCTTATGCACCTGGTGCCGGTCGGGGCCCATGACCTCGATCGATTGGACGGAGACGTCCAGGTACGGCTGAGCCGTGACGGGGACTCGTTCACCCCGATCAACTCCGATGCACGAGAGGGCGTAACGCCGGGCGAACCGGTCTACGCCACCGGATCCGAGATCCGGACGCGGCGGTGGGTCTGGCGCCAGGGCGAAGCGGCGAAGGTCACGAACGATTCGCGGTCCCTACTGTTCCCGGTCGATGGGTTTCGCGGACAAACGGACCAGGAAGTGGAGATCGCGGTGGAAGAGCT
>CAZIBZ010000263.1:0-4975 GCA_964537445.1 uncultured Dehalococcoidia bacterium
GCGCCGAGGCAGACCTCGCTCTCGTCGTTGAGCCCGTTGCATACCCGTCACGGCCAAGCAAGACCGATGCTGACCGGGCCGAGTTCGCGGCTCGGAAACCACGGCTCGTCATCGACACCGCGCGTGAGCTGACCCGGATCCCGATGGAGGTGCTGAAAGCAGAATTCCCGACCGACGTCACGTTCGAGCACGACGAGGCAAAGATGCTCGGGTACTGTCGGGACCTCGACGCGGCGACCCCCGTCCCGTGGGTGCTCCTGAGCGCTGGGGTCGGGTTCGATGACTTCATGACCCAGGTACGCATCGCATCCCAGGCCGGTGCATCGGGCTTCCTGGCCGGGCGGGCTCTTTGGCAAGAGGCCGTCGGATTGCCGACCCGCGAGGAGCGAACGAATTTCTTTCGAACCGTGGTTGCGGAGAGGCTCGGCCAACTGGCCGCCGTCGCTCGCGAACATGGCCGGCCATGGTGGTCGAAACACACGACCGGCGGGCGGGGAAGTGGAGTAGTTTCACGCGCGCCGGACCAGGACTGGCACAAGTCCTTCTAGAATGAGGCGGCGCACGGTCCACATTTGCTAGCGTGTGTATCCCGGATTCTATTGGAGGTAGGACATGAGCCTTCGAGGAGCAGCCGCGATCGTCGGGATCGCCGAACTGCCGACGCAACGGACCAACCCTGGTCGGTCTTCATTGGGCCTGATTGCCGATGTGACGCGTGAGGTCATAAGGGACGCGCACATCCGGAAAGAGGATATCGACGGTATCGTCACGGAGGGTGACTCGACCTATCCAGCGATGGCAGTCGAATATCTCGGTTTGCAGAACATCCGGTTCGGGTCCGGGACGAGCATGATGGGCGCGAGCGGAGCGACTGCGGTGGCCCATGCCGCCTCAGCCGTGATGAATGGCTTCGCCAACTACGTCCTCGTCGTCATCGGTTTTGCTCGCAACCCGGCTATCGTTCCGCCTCCCGAGGGCGGCGGTGGCATGGGGGGAGAGTTGGAACAGCCGTATGGCCCGGCGGCGGGCGCCAACACCGGCTACGCGATGATGTACGTCCGCCACATGGCCGAGTTCGGCACGAAGCCGGAGCAGTTGGCCCAGCTTGCGGCCAACCAACGGTTCAACGCCCAGGAGAACCCGAACTCTGCGTTCCAGGGCCAACCCATCACGGTCGAAGACGTGATGAACTCCCGATACGTGAACTATCCGATCCATCTGCTCGAGTGCGTAATGCCAGCCGGCGGAGCCGCGGCCGTGATCGTCACGACCGCGGATCGGGCACGAGCATCGTTGAACAAGCCGGTCTATCTACTGGGTGCAGGGTTCGGGGTGAAGTCTGAGGCGGAGTGGCAGATGGATAACCTGACAACGACACCGGTCGCGCGCTCGGCCCCGACCGCTTTCGCCATGTCTGGCTACACCCCGCGAGACATCCAGTTCGCCGAGTTCTACGACTGCTACACGATCCTGGAATCACTCTGCCTGGAGGACTCCGGGCTCGTGCCGAAGGGCGAGATCGGCCCATTCTTTGAATCGACCGACACGACGTACAAGGGCGAGTTCCCGATCAATACGGACGGTGGCCAACTCTCGGCCGGCCAACCGAACCTCGCGGGCGGGTTCCGCCACGTCATCGAGGGGGCCAGGCAGATCATGGGGAAGGCGGGTGCCAGGCAGGTGGCACGGAACGACCTCTGTCTGGTGAATGGTTGAGGCGGCTACGCGAGCACGATGTGCACGCTGGTCCTCGGGTCCGAGGACACTCTGTAGCCCACCCGCCCGCTCGATGAAGTTCAACAGGGAGTTCTACCGTGACGAGTGAATATGCGAAACCTGTCCCTACTCCCGGCATCAATCTGGAAGTTTCACAACCCTTCTGGGATGCGACGAAAAGACACGAACTGTCCGTGCCGTACTGCTCCGGGTGCAACCGCCACTTCTTCTACCCACGCGAAGCCTGCCCGTTTTGCCTTTCACCGGATTGGAGCTGGTCGACGGTCAGTGGAAAGGCTCGCCTGTATAGCTGGACGACGGTGTTCCAACCGGGTGACACCCGTTTCTCCGAGGAGACACCATACGTCTACGCGATGGTTCAGCTCGACGAGGGTCCCCGGATGATCGGCAACGTCATCGACGTCGATCCGAACCACTACCTGTCGCCGGACAAGGTCAACACGCGGTTGGAGGCGGTCTTCGAGGACGTCACGCCCGAGTGGACGCTGGTGAAGTGGCGCCCCATCGAGGACGAGGCGAAATCCGGCAGAGAAGAGTAGGGTGCTGCTGCCGGAGTCTCGCTAGACGCCCCGCGCGGCTGATCGCCAATGCCAGAGGCCCCTGAGCTGATGGTCGTCCGCGAGGTCCTGGAGCGACGTCTGGCTGGCCTGACGATCGACTCTGGGCGGGCCGTCCGGCCCACCGTCCTTCGCACCCTCCTACCCGATGAGTTCGAGGAGGACGTCGCGGGCCGCTCAGTGGACTCCGTCTCGCGCTACGGAAAGACGCTGACCATCGCGCTGTCTGACGATCGATACATCGTTGTCATCCCGATGCTCTCCGGACGACTCTGGCTCGTCGAGCCGAAGACTCGCGTTCGGAAAGACACGTACCTGGTCCTCCAGATGTCCGATAGCTCCGAGCTTCGCTACACGGACGACCGGCAGATGGGGATGGTTTACTACGCGGCTCAGGCCCAACTATCTGACATCCCACGACTGGAAGAAACGGGCCCGGACGTCCTTGACGCGCCCGATGATCTGGCTACGTTTTCGGAGCGGCTCAAGCGGTTCCAGGGCGAGATCAAGGGCATCCTCACGCGTGGAAGCCTGGTTGCTGGGATCGGGAACGCTTACGCGGACGAAGTCCTGTTCGAGGCCCGGATTTCGCCGTTCCGCAAGCGGAATGAGCTGTCATCGGACGACATGGAACGTCTCCATACGGCGGCCCACTCTGTGCCGATGGCGGCGGTCGGTGAACTCCGCAAGCGCATGGGCGAGGACGTTCACCTGAAACCGCGCGATTTTCTGAAGGTGCACAACAAGAAAGACCAGGCGTGCCCGCGGTGCGGCGGGAGGATCAGTCAGATCGCGGCGCGTCAGCGGATCACAAGCTACTGCATGAGCTGCCAGCCGGGGCTCCTGATCAAGAACTGATCGACGAAGCAGAGACCCCTCCTTGGCGGTTTGACGCCACATTGAGCGGTCACTACTGTGGCCGCAGGGTGGGGGACGGCACGCAACGGATGACTGAGACGACGGCCACAACGGACGAAGCCTTCTTGGAGCGCGTCGAGCGCGACGCCACCGAGTTCGCCCGCGGAGCCGGTGCCCTCCTTCTCGAACACTTTCGGCGACCCCTGGATGTTCAGTACAAGTCGGCGAATCGCCGTGATCCCGTGACCGAGGCAGACAAGAAGGCTGAAACGTTCCTGCGGGACTCGATTTCCGGTGCATACCCAGACCATGGAATCGTCGGCGAAGAGGACGAAAACACCGAGCACGAGACACCCGAATTCGCGTGGGTGCTTGACCCGCTAGACGGGACGACGAACTTCCTCAACGGCTTGCCGGTATTCGCATCATCGATCGGAGTCCTTCGACGGGGTGTCCCTGTCGTTGCCGCCCTCTTCATTCCGGGAGTCGAGTCAGGCGGGGGAAGCGTGTACCACGCGCGGTTGAATGGTGGAGCGTTCCAGGATGACCGACGGCTGGCCGTCACCGACAACCCCCAACCTGAACGAGGGCGACTGACCGGTTTTCCTTCCTTCTGGTTGCGTATGTACGCCTTCAACGGTGGCTTGAGGCAGCGCCTTGGTGAAGTCCGTTCTCTCGGGAGCATCGCCTTCGAGATGGCGATGACGTCCCGTGGCTCTTTTCAGATGTGCATGTTTACCACCCCGAAGATATGGGACGTCGCGGGCGGCGCCCTACTGGTCAACGAGGCGGGTGGCAAGGTGCTGACCCGCACTCGTCGGAACGGTCCCTGGCATCCATTGGATGGCTTCCGGTCTGACGCCCCGACGCTCGACAACCTTCGCGGATGGGGTGGTGCGGTCGTCGCCGGCAATGGAGAGCTAACGACCCACGTCGGCCGGCGAGTCCGGCAACGGAGCTTCGCATGGTTCCGATTCAAGCGCTGGGTTCGCCAGAAGGCGGGGCGGAACCAGGATTCCACCGGCGCACCATCATCGAATACGGCCGGTGCCGGAAATGCGGAACAGTCGCCGACTTCGTCCAACGGCGCCGACCCGGCTCAGGGAGGGTCGCGCTCCTAACGCACTTCTTCCCGGGCGACCCTATTCTCCCGCCGACGTCTGAGGAGGCTGCCCATTGATCTTCAGACGGGAGGCCACGGCACGCTCCGGTGAAGCTCCGGCCACGGGAATACAGGTTCCTCCAGCAGGGTGTCCAGCCGTGATCGCAGCGAGTCGACCTCCCTGGCATCGAGAATCTCGGAAAGCTTGCGCTCGAGGTCCGCGCCGGATTCGAGAGCGGGAGCCATCAACTGCAAACGCTCGGTCGTCGGCCCCGGAAGCGGGCCTCCCTGGAACTCCCAGATGACGGTGCGAAGCTTGTAATCGCTGTGGAACGTGAGTCCGTGATCGATGAACCAGAGACGGCCATCGCCATCTTCGAGAACGTCGCCGCTCTTCCGGTCGGCGTTGTTCGTCAGGACGTCGAAGGCCGCCACGTCCGCGAAATCGTCGAGCCGGTAATCCCTCAGGGAGAAGAATGTCACCCGCGGGTCATGCTCGATGAACAGTTGCATCGTGCCCACGCCGTGCGGGCCGTCGCGGATCACCGTCGGCGGGATGAAGTCCCACCCGGTCTCGTGGCTCAGGAGGTACGCGGCGTACTCGCGCCGATACAGAGTCCCGCCGGGGAAGTCCCAAAGGGGAGCTTCACCCGCCTGGGGCTTGTATATTCCGCGCAGGTCTCCGCCCGGGCCCTCGAGGATCGCTTCGAACACCGCGTTG
>CAZIBZ010000264.1:0-9747 GCA_964537445.1 uncultured Dehalococcoidia bacterium
CGCGACCCAGACGAGCACGCTCCCGAGGCTGAGGAAGATCACCAGTTTCATCGCCCCGTATTCCTTGGTACGAAGGAACGTGCCGAAGTCGGTGGAACTGCCCCATACGCCGATGAGCAGGTACATGGGGATGACGGCGAGTTCGTAGAAGAAAAAGAAGAAGAAGAGGTCAAGTGATGCGAAGACACCGAATACGCCGGTGACCAGCAGCAAGAACAGGATGTAGAAATCCTTGCCGCGATCGGAGATTCGCCAAGCGACGATGACCCCCGCCAGTGCAACGACGCCGTTCAGAAGGATCATCAGGACGCTGATCCCGTCGGTCCCGAGTTGGAAGGAGACCCCGAGATCAGGGAGCCACGGATACTTGACCATCGGCCAGAACTGGGCGCCCTCGGGCGCGGCGAGCCCGTATCGAAGCGCCAGATAAACGGAGAGGACGAAAGTCGTGGCCGTCGCCACGGTGGCGACGCCACGCACGGCGAAGACCTGGCGGGACGGAACGAGGACGAGGGTGAGAGCGGCGGCGAACGGGATCAGGATGACGAGGCTGAGGACGTTATCGTCTAGGAAATCCAAGTCTGCGTCTCGCCTCCGTCCGCACCCACCGTTGCCGGAGGGTCATCATAGATTGGGGCTGGAATGGTTGGGAAGCCGCCGAACCGCCGGATGCGGCCTTCGAGCAACCTGAGTGCTAGGCTGAAATCAAGGGGCGGCTAGATGGATTTCTTCAACATCGGCGGGCTCGAACTGGTCTTTTTGCTCGCCTTGACCGTCATGTTGGTCGGGCCGCAAAAGGCGGTCGAGCTGACGAACCAGATCGCAAGGTTCGTCGCGAGTATGCGGCGGACCGTCAATTCCGTGAAAGATGACCTGCAGTCTCAGCTGGACGAGGAGACCGCGGACCTCAAGCAGATCGAGCAGGATGTTCGATCAGTGGTGGGGGCGGAGACGCAGGTCTTCCGCGATGCTCGGAACGTGCTCCGCGAAGCCGAAGACGAAGCCGACAACTCGCTCAAAGCGGCGAAGGAGTCGGACGGTTCCGACCGTGCACGGACCTCGGCCGAGGAGCGCGCCGATTGACCTCGCCCGGGGACGAGTCTCCAAACTCGATGCCCCTCACCGGGCATCTGATCGAACTCCGCAACCGCCTGGCCAAATCCATGATCGCGGTGGCACTCGCCGCGATGGTGGCGTTCTACTTCGGCAACAACCTTGTCGAAGTCCTGCTGATCCCCTTCCCGGACGACGTCACCGTGACGCAACTCCGCGTCCTCGAAGGGGTGAGCGTCCGGATGAAGGTCGCGCTGTGGGGCGGGTTCGTTATGGCGTTCCCCGTGGTCCTCTACCACGTGCTCAAGTTTGCTGCTCCCGCCCTTCTGCCGAACGAGAAGCGATTCTTCTTCCTCGCGCTCCCGATCTTCATGGGCCTGTTTCTGATCGGAGTAACGTTCGCGTTCCTCATCCTCATTCCACTGGTCATGGCGTTTCTGCCGCAGATACTTGGCGAGCTGGTGACGCCACAGATCAGCATCGAAAGCATCGTCGGGACCACCGTCTGGCTGACGATCTGCATGGGTCTCGTCTTCGAGCTTCCGGTGGTCATGTACCTGCTGGCCCGAGCAGGGATATTGAACCCGAGCAGGGTGGCACAGCAGCGGCGGGTTGCCGTCCTCGTGTCTTTCATCGCAGCAGCCATCATCACGCCGACGGGGGATCCGATAACGATGACCGTTTTCGGTCTCCCCATCTGGTTGCTTTTCGAGATCGGATTGCTATTCGCCCGCTTCGCGGCGTGGCGGAGGCGGAAGGCGCTCGCACGCGCGGCTGGATAACGAGAGAGCCCGCCATCTGGCGGGCTCTCTTCAATGAATTATGGGTCGCTTCAGGACGGATTCGTCCGGTTTTCCTCGCTGGAGTCAGCGGTGGACTCGCTGGTGTGGCTTCCGCCGTCGTCCGATTGGACATTCTTACGGAAGTCCCTGATCGCCTGTCCCATCGAGCCCGCGACTCCCGGAAGTTTCCCAGCGCCGAAGATGAGCATGATGATCACGAGTATCAACAACAGTTCGGGCACATGCGGGAGACTCATTCTCAACTCCTTCTAACTAGGCCTCCACTATACGCCGGTCAACATTGTTCGGTGTTCGGGAATATCAGGGGGGTACATATCCCCTATGTGAAGACCAGGACGTAGAACACGGTTCCGAAGAAAAGGACCATGCCGCCGAGCATCGTGGCCAGCAGTGTACCTGTGATCGTCAGCCCCGCTTGCAAACCGCTGAACCGATGTGCTTCACGGATCGACAGATAGGTGAGTCGGAGCATCCACACGCCGATCGCGAAACACGCCCAGAAGAACATGAACCCGGCCCACGCGCCTGGCAGCAGTCGAAGAGCGACAGCAGGGGTTACCGCATACACGGGAAGCATCGCGAACGACATGGCCGACAAGAAATCCACGATTCCGCCATCACCTTCGAGGATGAGCGCCACGCCATGGAACGCGAGCGTAATCACGAGGAAAGCAGCGGCGCCCGCGCTTAGCCCGTATATCGCCCCCCAGAACGACCCGACAACCCCCGGTTCGACGCCGGGGAGACCCGTGACGCCGAGCGCCGCTCCTGACACCAGGAATCCGCCGACCAAGAGAGCCAGGCCCTTCGGCCACGGTTGTTCGAAAGCGATATCACTCAGCGCACGGTTCGGGTGGCGCCACAACTCCGTGAGGTATGTGCGGAGAGGTTGTTGCTCTCGGCGCCGCTTCCCCCGCGCGCTGAGCGGTGTTTGGTTCGGATCGGTCCAGCCAAAGACCATCGTGCTCGCAGTCTACGCGGGCGACCAACGTCAAGGAACAACGACCATGACCACCAACAGGCCGATGAAAAAGAGAACAGTCAGCAATGCCACTGATGCGAACGCCCCTCCGATCAGTGCGAGGACGAGCGCTCCCGGAACGGCCCGCCACGGGGTCCGGTAGACCCCTCTGATCGCGGATGCGACGATCGCCGACCACCAGACGAGCGAAATCGCGACGGTCACGTCCTTGATCGCCGACCCGATGCCCTGCCCCACGAAGTCCGTGACGATCAACGCGGGGACGAGAGGTGCGGCGGCGATGCTGGCATAACCCACGACCGCGTACATCGAATCGAACCGACCCTTGCCTCCGACCGCGTGTGCAGAGAGGTGAACCAACAAGGTAACCAAGAGCGCCATCATGATTCCGACCGACCCGGTTAGGGCGCCACCTGCGACCGTAACTCCAACGGTCGCCGGACCCATATCAACTCCATCCCCGGTCAATGAGGAGCCGAACGCGGTCATTCCGACCGCCCCCCAGGTCGTCCCTGCGACCAAGACACCCCCGCGGACATCACCTTCCTGTGATAGGTGCCTGATCGCCATGCGCGGAGAAACGACGATCCGGGTCACGGTCATCGCGGTTCGTCGGGCGGCTGGGACGGGGCGCCGCTCGGCGTCCTGCGACGGATCATTTCGGTCCTGGTCGATTCTCATCGGGCTCCATGAAGGTTCAGGTGGAACGGTGAAACGGCTTGCGCGGGCTGACCGAATCGCACCACCGCCGTATACACTATGCGGGCAATCGAATCGGCCCTCACCGGCCAGGCATGGACGCCGCGCCCGTCATCCGTTTGAAGCGAGAAATCGAATTGGTAACGTCGAAAGCGCTCCTCGAAACGTCGCTGCCAAACCCGTTCCACAAGGGCAAAGTTCGCGACACGTACGACTTGGGCGACGCGTTGTTGATGGTGGCAACCGACCGCGTTTCGGCCTTCGATTCCGTTCTGCCGACCGGGATACCGGGCCGCGGTATCGTGCTGGCCGAGTTGTCGGCTCTCTGGTTCAAGTTCAGCCAGGGCATCGTCCCTAACCACTACTTAGGGATGGCGTACGAACCGGACGTGGCCGAAAAGTACGGACTCGTCGACCTTGATCCGGAGATCGGGCATCGGGCGATGGTGGTCCGCAAAGCGGAGCGCATCGACGTGGAATGCGTCATCCGCGGTTACCTGACGGGCTCGGCATGGGCCGAGTATCAGCGCTCGGGAACGATGAACAGCGCTCCACTCCCGGAGGGAATGCAGGAGTCGCAGGAGTTCGCGGCACCGTTGTTCACGCCAACGACAAAGGCAGAAACGGGACACGACGAACCGTTGACGCTGGAAGAACTCTGGAACCAGGTTGGCGGAAATATCGCCTGGCCGCTCGAGGAACACAGCCTGGCGCTCTATGAAGTCGCAGCAGGCGCTGCGAAAGAGGTGGGTTTCATCCTCGCGGACACCAAGTTCGAGTTCGGGTTCATCGATGGGAAGTTGCACCTGATCGATGAGGTGCTCACCCCGGATTCCTCACGGTACTGGGACGTAGAGGGTTATCAGGTAGGCAAGCCCCAGCCGAGCTTCGACAAACAGATCATCCGTGATTGGCTGACGGAATCCGGTTGGAATCGCGAGCCTCCGGCACCAGAGCTTCCGGACGAGATCGTTCAGCAGACGATGGACAAATACCGGGAGGTGTATCGCCGGCTGAGTGGTGGGAAGGAACTGCCCGCGTGAAGATGGCGCGCTATGCGATCCTGTCCACCTTGGCGGCAGGCGGAATCATCATTACCGTCGAGGGCGCGTTGATTGGCATCTGGAGGGTCTGGTTCAGCGATGCAGCTCCACTTTTCCTCCGGCTGACGGTTCCAAGCATGATCCTGGCGATGGGGATCGTGATCGGGGCGGTCATAATCAGCTCGCGCCGCGCCGAACCGAGCTTTCCAACCGTCAGTCCTGCGCCTCACCGGGAGCATGCCGGGCTTCGCTGACCCGCACCCCGATGTCCTATCTCGCCCGCATCTACGTCACGCCAAAACCCGGAGTGAATGACCCACAGGGGTCCGCGATCCTGGGAGGACTCAAGAGTCTTGGCTACGAAGGCATCGAGCGAGTGCGGGCCGGGAAATACCTCGAGGTAAACCTCGATGGAGTCTCCTCCACAACAGAAGCAACGGAACGGGTCCGCGAGATGTGCGAACGACTGCTGGCAAACCCCGTGATCGAGGACTTCCGGTTCGAGGTGGCGGAAGCCTGAACCGCGCTAGCCGGTCAGCGTGCCTTTCGTCGACGGTGTCTCCCCCTCGTATCGCTCATCTCGCCGAGACGCAGAGTCCAGGGCTTTCGCCAGCGACTTGAATACAGCTTCCGCGACGTGGTGGTCATTATCGCCAGCCATGACCCGAACGTGGACGTTCATGCGGGCCTCACGTGCGAGGGTCTCCAGCACGTGGCTCACCAACTCGGAACGGAGATCTCCGATCATCGGCGTCGTGAACGGCATGTCGATCGCCGAATAGCCGCGCCCGCCGAGATCCACCGCAACCATCGCGAGTGACTCGTCCAACGGAACGATCGCGTGGCCCATGCGTCGGATCCCGGTCCGATCGCCGAGCGCTTTGTCCAATGCGCGACCGAGGACGATGGATGCGTCTTCCGCAGTGTGGTGTCCGTCAGGGTCGTTACGGACCTCCGCCCTCAGCGATAGGTCGAATCCGCTGTGGCGAGATAGCTGGTCGTAGAGGTGGTCGAGCATCTTCATGCCGGTTTCGACCTGGTGGTCCCCTCGCCCGTCCAGATTCAGGGTGATGGAGACGCTCGTTTCTCCAGTCTCCCTGGAGACATCCGCCTGTCGGTCCGGACTCTTCTCTCGGTCAGACACGTTAAACGACCTCCGGCATCAATTGGGCAAACGTTTTCGTGAGCGTTTCGTTCTGCTCAGGCAGGCCGACACTGACACGGATGCAGTCCTCAAGCCCAGGAGTGGTAAACCTCCGAAGAGCGATGCCTCGCTCCCGCATCTGAGCATGCAGGGATCCGGCGTCGTGGCCAGAGAAACGGACAAGCAGAAAGTTCGCGTCGGATGGATACACGCGTACTCCCGGCAGTGTCGCGAGCGCCGCCGCGAGCGCTTTTCGGCTTTCCAGAATCGTTTCCACGCGATCGAGGGCATTTTCACGATCGTCTAATGCCGCGATCGCGGCGACCTGGGCCAGCGTGCCGACGTTATAGGGTTGCTTGACGCGCATCAGAACGGCAGCAAGGTCTTCCGGGAACATCCCGTACCCGACCCGCAGGCCAGCCAGTCCGGCCCACTTGCTAAAGGTCCGGAAAATGAACAGATTCGGGAAGTCCACGAGGAGTTCTGCCGCACTCGGTTTGTCACTGAATTCGTGGTAGGCCTCATCAATGACGACAATCGTTCCCGTTTCGAGCAAAGCCAACAGTTCGGCGCGGGTTACCGAGTTCCCGGTCGGATTGTTCGGAGACGCCAGGATCACCATTTTCGCCCTCGATGCGGCGTCGACCATCCGAGGCAGGTCAAGAGAAAAATCGTCTTTCGCCCGTTCCACGGCGTCGAACGACCCTCCAACGATCTCCGTCGAAAAGGAGTACATGTCGAACGATGGTGTGGCGGTGACAACGCTGTCCCCCTGCCCCACAAACAGCCGAAGCAACAGGTCGATCAGCTCATCACTGCCGGCGGCGCCGACGATGCGCTCAGCGCTGACATCCGTATATCTAGCGAGCGCTTCTCGCAGCGAGACCTGGTCGGGATCTGGATAGATCGCAGAATCGGCGAAGGTTTCGATGACGCGGCGAACCGCCGGGGTCGGGCCATATGGATTCTCGTTCGCGTCAAGCTTGATGACGTCGCTGAGCGGCGGCTTGACCGAGGCGTACGGAGGTATCTCCGCGATGTGGGGCAAAAGGCGATCCATTATGGGCTCAAGAGCGTTGAGTCGACGCTGAGAACGGGTCATTAGAGTCCATTATCCCATGCGAAGCCTGGTTCAGTTATCTCGTTCGTCAGGACTGATCGTGCCGAGGGCCATCCCGGCCGCGGTTTGCTCGGCAGCCCGTTTGTTGGGCCCGGTGCCGGTCCCAACCACTTCCCCTTGGACGATCACCTGAACCGTGAACTCCTTTTCATGACTCGGCCCCCGTTCGTCGATGGTGCGGTATCGAGGAAGCTCCTTGTGGCGGGCCTGAACGACCTCCTGGAGGCGAGTCTTCGCATCCGGCGTACCGCGCGCCTCTCTCGCTTCGCCCATCCAAGGTCGAAGCAGACCTTTGATAAACGAGAAAGCCTCCGTTCCCCCACGGTCGAGGTAGATGGCGGCCATGACGGCTTCTAGCGCGTCGGCCAGGTTCGCGTCACGGTCACGCCCGCCGCCAGCTTCTTCGCCCCGACCGAGTTCGAGAGCATTGCCAAGGTCGATGGACCGCGCGACCGCCGACAGCGTTGCGCGGCTCACGAGGGCTGATCGCGCGCGCGTCAACTCGCCCTCGGGCGCATCCGGCATCTCGTCATACAACCAGGTGGCAACGGCCTGGCCGAGCACGGCGTCACCCAGGAATTCGAGACGTTCGTTCGACTCAAGTTCCGCGCGATCCGGTTCTTCGTTCAGGACCGAACCGTGAATGAGAGCGCGCTGGAGGAGTTTCGGGTCCAAGAACCGAACCCCCAACCTACCCTCCAGCGCGCGCCGTGACGCCTCGTTGGACGTCACTGGACGACCTTTCAGATGCCGTTATCGGTTCGCGAAGGTCTCCTTCAGCTCAGTGATCGTCGCCTGCCGCCAGGTGCTCCAGTTTTCCTTCCGGAACTTGGCGTTGTGATCCGAGCGTTCCTCCTGGGACATCCCTTCGGTCCCGACTCGCATGTCATTGATATGCGCTTCCGCATACCGGGAACGCTCGATGAAGTGGGTGATGTACTCGTGATCCTTCGTGTAAAACACGAAAACCGGGATCGACTCGAACTCACCTTTCTTTCTGAATTCCGCCATGATGTCCTTGTGCTGGTCGCGCTCGACCACGCGCAGGTCCATTCCACTGGCTTCGGCGATCCGCGCCATCACGGGAACCTCACGGAAACAGTCCGGGCACCAGTTTTCGGTGATGACCAGCACTTTCGCCGGGCCTCCCGGGCTTGCAACGAGTTCCGTCAGCGCCTTAGCGTCCTGCTCCGATACCTGGGTTTCCTCGTAGTTCTCGTCGTAGAGGTTCCCGTATTCGGTGAAAGACGCTCGGTAGTCGGCGTAGGTCTTTCCCGCGACGAAACGCTCCGGCGTTACAACACTTGGACTGCTCGCAACCATATCTAGTCATGCCTCCTGCATATCAATCGCTTGTTCATCGTTGAATGAAATCTTCACGTTGGAAGATCTAGGTACTCGCCCTCAATAGAGGACCACCCGCATCCGTCACAGTGCCATCGAGGGCGATGATGGACGGCCGTTCTTCGCAGTAGTCGCCGAACTCGCATTTGTCGAACATGAACGAGTTCATGTCCTTGTCGTACCGAATCGACCAGGAGCCAACGATGACCCCGTCGGGTCCCAACTCAAGCTGTTGCTGCAACGCCTGGAGCAGCGCTTCAAGCTGTTCTTTTCCCATAGTTCCCCCCTCAACGGAGTTACTTACGTGAGCCAACAGTGTAAGCGCCGCTCGGCGCTATTCCTGTACCTTCGGATACAAACCGACTATTTATTGTACATCTGACCCTGACGCACAACGTTTACCGACCTCCATCAACCGGAAATCAGGACCCAGTGGCAATCGTTTGAACATCCGAACACACTTCGGAGCCGCCGTTTCGTCGTCCGTCGCCTCCGCGACAACCGCAATCTCGGAAGTGGCTGCTCGCATCGGTGAGCCTCTATACCTTGTCGGCGGTGCGGTGCGAGATTCCTTGCTGGGGAGGGAAGTGAAAGAAGTCGACCTCGTGCTCGTCGGCGATGTCGCGAGCCTGGCAAGTCAGGTCGAAAGATCCGGACTCGGTCGACAGGTCGCAATCTCCCAGTTCTTGACGGTCAAGTTGAAGGTCGGAGATTCGGTGTTCGACGTCGTGACGGCACGGGAAGAGTCCTATGAACGGCCTGGCGCCCTGCCAACGGTCCGCCGCGGGACCCTCCAATCCGACCTCGCGCGTCGGGACTTCTCTGTGAACGCGATGGCGGCATCGCTGACGCCGGGCACCGGTTACATGAACCTCATCGACCCTCTTCGTGGTCGTGTCGACGTGGAGGATGGGGTGCTGCGAGCGCTTCATCCCGGCAGCATCAGTGACGACGCCACACGGGTTTTCCGAGCCGCCCGGTACGCCAGTCGGCTCGGATTCCGCCTCGATCCGGCAACGGCCGAATGGATCCAGCAGGACGGGCACCACCTAAGCGCGATCAGTTCGGACCGTTTGCGGCATGAATTCGATCGGTGCTGGGACGAGCCCGAACCAGAGGCGGCTCTCGACCTCTTGCACACATGGGGGGCGTTGACGGCCGTCCACACGGCATTCCGTTGGACCGGCGACGCAGCGCATGGAATTGAGCTCGCGCGCACGTCACGCCCTGTGGATGTTCAGCGCAATGGCGTCTACTGGGCAGCGCTCGCGATGCATGCGACCGACCCGGACGAGGTCAATGGATTGGAGGCACGATTGAATCTCCAAGCCGAGGACGCGGGTGCATTCTTCGATGGTCGATCGTGGGGCACGGGCTCCGGGAACCGACTCCAAGCGTTGGTCGATTCTGCGGCGGCTCCGAGCGAGGTCGCCCGACTGCTCGATGATGTGGAACTTCCCGCGGTGGTAGCCGCCGCCGCGGCTGCGGTTGGTCCGGCAGCTGAAGTCCTTTCCACCTACATCGAAAGACTCCGATCGACTCACCCGTTTCTCAACGGT
>CAZIBZ010000265.1:0-4001 GCA_964537445.1 uncultured Dehalococcoidia bacterium
CGCGAGGAAGATGTACCCCTCCTCGTCCTTGTATCCCAGGTCGCCGGTGAAGAGCCAGCCGTTCCGGATGGTCTCCGCCGTCTCCGCCTCCTGCTGCCAGTAGCCCTTCATGAGCTGTGAGCCGCGGGCGACGATTTCGCCCGTGTCGTTCGCAGGGACCTCCTCACCGTCCTCGTTGACGATGCGAATCTCGACGCCTGCCAGGGGCTTACCGATGGAACTAAGACGGTTCAGCTTGACGTCAATCTCCTCGGGCGTGCCTTCGAGGATATGGTCCTCCGGCATGAGTGCAGTAATCGTCGCTGACGCTTCCGTCTGTCCGAAGGCATTGATGAACCGGGTCCCCGGGAGGTCAGCGATGGCTCGTTTGATGACTTCCTTAGGCATCGGCGCGGCGCCATAGGTGAGGGTTTCCAGGCTGGAGATGTCGTATTTGGAGCGGTCGGGGTGCTCGAGTAGCAGCTTGAGCATCGTGGGGACCATCATGGCCCTCGACACCTTCTCGTCCTGGACGAGTTGCATCCAACCGGGCGGGTCAAACTGTCGTTGGACGACGAGAGTCCGCCCGCCGAAGACCGCCGAAACGACCGCCTGCATCCCCGCCACGTGGTAAAGAGGGACGGTGAGGATGTTCTTTTCGATCTCTTCCTCATCCAGCGGCGTGACGTTGTTGAGGGAGTAGCTCCCGACGCTGTCGTACGTGAGCATGACGCCCTTCGGGAGCCCTGTGGTCCCCGCGGTGAACATCAGGATGGTGGTGTCTTCGTCATCGACCTCGGTGAAGATTTCGTCGTCCGCGGCGTCGGCCAGAACGGTCTCGAACTCTTCCCAACCGTCGCTGGTACCCTCGAGCGACACGTAGTGCTCGACGGTATCCAGAGAAGGTCTTAATTCGTCTATGAGGCCGAGGTACCGCGAGCCAACGAGGACAGCTTTGCACTGTGAAGCGTTGACCATGTGGCGAATCTCTTCGGCGCGGCCGCGGAAGCTTAGCGGGACGAAAATGGCGCCGAGTTTCGCGCAGGCGAAGTAGGTCTCGATGACCTCATTGGTGTTGACCTGCATCATGCCAACGCGGTCGCCGCGACCGACGCCCCATGCCGCAAGCGCGTTGCCGAGGCGATTGGCGCGGGAGTTAAGGTCCGAGAAGGTGAGGCGCTTGTCCTCGAAGATGATGGCTTCTTTGTTCGGAGCGATCGAATTCGAAATCATCAAGAATTCGGCTGTATTCATGCGGTCGTCTACCCCCTGATCGAAAAGCGATTCATACCTGCAGCACCATTGGCGCACACAGCAAAGGATGGTAGCAAAACGGGGTTTCGCGTGTCACCCGGAGCGACCGATGATTCGTTCGGGGGCAGTCGGAGGGTGATCAGGGTGATACGAACGTGGCGGCGGTTTCACCTCGGAAGGAGCGGATGCCGGGCGAGATGATGTAGACGACGGCCATCGCCGAAAAGAGGAGCAGACCGAAAATGACGGTCGTGGCGGCAACGCCGAGGGCATCAGCAACGGCTCCCTGTACCAGGGTGGCGAGTACCAGTACGCCCATGGCCCTGCCACGGACCTTTGCGGGGCGAGGAGGAGCAACAGGGTGGCCTGGAGGACGCCGAAGGTGGCACTGGCGAACCCGACGCACACCATGAGAATGACCGAAAGCGGGTACCAAGGGAAGAGTGCGAAGAGCGCGAAGAACAGGCCGAACCCCGCGTGCCCCAGATGTAGGCGAAGCCTTTCCAGGCGAAGTCCCCGCGGGAGGCGATGAAGAGGGCTCCGAGGATCGCGCCGACGCCCGATGATGTCATCAAAACACCGAGACCTCCGACGCCCACTTCCAGCAGATCGCGGGCGAAGACCGGCATGAACGCCTGGAGGACGGGCCATGCACAAATGTTCGCGGCGAGGCTGATGAAGAGGACCGTCCGCATCCGAGAGTCCCCGAGGACGATCCGGAAGCCCTCGGCCAGACCCCTGATGGGCGATCCACCGGTCTCCGTCTGGCGCTTCGCAGAGAGAGAACGGATGGGGAGGACGGAAAGACCCCCGACGACGTACCAAAGGCTGGAGAGCAGGAGCGTGAGTCCGGGAGAGTAGAACGCCAGCAGCGTTCCGCCGAGCGCGGGCCCGATGACGCGGGTGACGCTGAGGGCGATGGTGTTGAGCGCCACCGCGTTGGACACGTCCTCTCTCGCGACCATGTCCATGATCAACGTGGTCCGTGCCGGCTGGACCGGCGACTGGGTAATCCCGATAAGGAATCCGCCGCCGGCGAGGTGCCAGAACTGGTGCTGCGCCGTGAGGATCAGGAATGAGAGAACGATCGAGGTGCCGAAAACGAACACCTGTGACCAGATGAGCAGCTGGATGCGGTCAATGCGGTCCGCGAGGAGGCCGCCGATCGGGCCGAGCAGCATGGGGGAAAGCCGTGCCGCAGTGAACAGCGCGAGCAAGATCTCGGAATTGGTGAGCTCGTATGTGACCCACCCCAGCACGAAGGTTTGCATCCAGACGCCCGTGAAGAAGCTGAGGTTGCTCGCCCACAGGAAGCGGAATTCCGGGTAGAGCCGGAACGCTCCGATCGTCCTCGCGAAGGCGTTGGTAGTTGGGAGCGCCGGTACGGCTAATGGGACTTCTTCTTCAGGACGCACGGCCGAAGTTTAGACCTAGCAAGCCCGGGTGACTGTGGAATGGGCAATGACCGGAGTCAGGCCGAGACGACCGAGTTCAATGCCTTCTCGAGTTCGACGGCGGTGGCATAACCCTCGAACCGGGCCGAGATGCGTCCGCCGGCCTCGAGCATGAAGATCCACGATTCGTTGCGGTATCCCTCGATCTCGGTCAGACCCCAGTCGCGTACCGCGGCGGAGTAGCGGGCACGAGAGAGGTCTCCCTGGATGTCGTCCGGGTTGTCGTACACCTCGATATGGATGAAGTTCGCATCGAGTCCGCGCGCGGCGGCGATCTCCGAGACCGTTTCGACCTGCGGCCCGCACGTCGGGCTGGTACAGAGGGATGGGGAGGCGAATACCAACAAGGTTGGAAGGTCATTTCGGACCGCTTCGTCGACCATGATCTGGTAGAGCGTCGGATCCGGGGTGGAAGCGGTCGTCAGTTGGGCGAGAGAGTCCACGGTGCCGACCGTCTTGTTGGATGTCGACGGAGCGATCGCTCCAACCGGTGGCGTGACCGTCTCTGCCCGGACGGGGACGGGGATCTGGACGGACAAGTGTCCGAAGTCAACGTCATCGACTCGGGCGAGGACGACCCAGGCCCCAGGGACATCGAAGTCCAGTTCGGTGACGTAGCTGCCGCGCGTGCCGAAGGGCCACGGATGGAAAACCGCCGTCGCGACCTCGGTTGGTTGAGATGGGAGCGATCCGTCGGGAGCCTGCAGATAGCTGGCGACCTCGACTTCTGGAGCGGTGACAAGCGCCTGTGGGGTGAGCAGCAAAAAAGCGAACCGGTTGAGACCCGGCCCGAGATCAGTCGTGGCGAGGATGGCTTCCAGCTCGACGCTGGTCTCCAGAGGGGCCGTTGGTGTCAGGGTTTCGATCGCCGACGAGCAGGCGGCCGGCGATATTGCTGCGAGGGCTGAGGCGATTCCCGCGAGGAGGCCCCCCTGGATGCGACTGAATGTCACGGGCCCGATGCGTACGAGCCGAAGGTGAACGCGAACACTCCGAAGCGGTCCGAGTTGGCGCTGAGGGTGAGTTCGTGCCCTCCGTATTTGGGAGTTTCGACGATGCGGTACATGCGCGCGGAGTCGACCTGGAAGACGGTGCGCCCCTCAACGTCGAGTTCGATGTCATTTCCCCACAGGGCCTGGGGGATCGGTGCTCCGTCCAAGGTGACGACCACCGGGAACGTCTCGGCTTCTTCTTCAAGATCGACCACGACATTTGCGCTCGTGCCGTGGAACTTGAGCGCGACGTAGTCCTCGAAGTCTTCGGTCACCCTGCCGTGTGTGACGCTCTCCGATCCGTTCTTCCAGGTGCCATGCA
>CAZIBZ010000266.1:0-7514 GCA_964537445.1 uncultured Dehalococcoidia bacterium
GCCAACGAGTTCTCGAGCGTATGTCCGATGAGCAAAGAGAGGCTGCCGAAAAAGACGTTGTGGAGACGACCGGGCGCCTGATAGCTCAGGGCGGGGCCACGGGAGAGTTGGGTTGGGCGGCGGGCAGAAAACCCTAGCTGCCGCTCGGAATCCCAGATATGAATGCTACAATTGCCGCCAACGTTTTTCGGGAGTCTGTTCTATGCCAGCGCTAGCCTTTTTCGAAGGTAAGGTCGTTCCCCTCGAGGATGCCAAGATCAACGTGGTCACGCACGCCTTCAACTATGGAACGGGTGTGTTCGAGGGGATACGAGGCAACTGGAATTCCGAGACGGGCGAACTCTCACTGTTCCGCGTTCGCGAGCATTACGAGCGCCTTCTTCGAAGCTGCGCGGTTCTCAACATCAAGCTCCCGTATTCGCTGGATGACTTCGAGAGGATCACCGTCGACCTGGTCGAGAAGACCGGGTTCCGGGAAGACATCTACATCCGTCCTTTGGCATACAAATCTAGCGACGTGGTTGGCCTGCGGATCCATGACCTGGATGACGCTTTCTTGCTGTACGTCGTCCCGTTCGGGAACTACCTCGAGTCGGACAAAGGCATCCGTTGCACGTTTTCGAGTTGGCAACGCATGGAAGACACGATCATCCCGCCCAGCGCGAAAGTGACCGGGATGTACGTGAACAATAGCCTCGCGAAATCGGAGGCTATCTGGCGCGGCTATGACGAGGCGATCATGCTGACCCGGGACGGATATGTGTCGGAGGGCAGCGGCGAGAACGTCTTTTTGATACGGGACGGAGTCTTGTACACCCCGACGGTTTCCGATCACATCCTGGAAGGACTAACCAGAAATACCGTCATGCAGATCGCGCTCAACGACCTGAAGATCGAAACAGTCGAGCGACGGGTCCTGCGTAGCGAGTTCTTTGTCGCCGACGAGTGCTTCCTAACGGGCACCGCGGCACACGTAACTCCTGTCCTTGAAGTGGACGGGCGCCTGATCGGGACCGGCGAGATCGGACCGATAACCTCGCGGCTTCAAGAGAAATATTTCGAAGTTGTCAGGGGAGTGGACAGGAAGTATGCCGGCTGGCTGACGCCGGTTGTCGAGAAGGCCGTGGGGGCCGGTTCGATCGCGTAGTCCGGTGGGAGTCGCCGTGCGTCGATTGGAACGCTTGCGTACCCGACGATACTCGAACCGCACGAAGGCGGTTCCGTGCTAGCCCTGGGTCTTCAGTACTCGCTCTTCGTCTTCTTGGCCGCGATCGGCACTATTCAGTTAGCCGTGGCCTACGCGGGGCTCCAGGGTCTTCAGTTGGTCGGCTCACGCAGGTGGGTGGCCCTCATTGGAGTGGCGACACTGATCGGTGCCTTTGCGTGGTTCTTCGGCCTGGTTGATCGCAACGTTCGAGGCCTCGAAGGAGCGGAACAGACCATTCTGTTCGTGCCATCCGCCTTCGCAGCAGTCGCCATCACCGGGGTTGCGGCGTCCTTGTTGCATAGATTAGGCGACCCGGAGGAAGCTGCATCGGGTTCGATACCCCGAGAGCGGCGGTCGAGCGTGCCGCGAGGGCTCGAAGCCTTGCGATCGAGGAGCTACCTCGACGCACTCCTCAATGGCGAAGAGCGTTCTTCGTGAATCCCGGTGAGCGGGAGTTGGCCCTATTCCACGCCATCAACCGAATGGCGGGCGACCAATGGCTGCTGGACTGGGCGGCAAGGGCTTTCGTTGGAGATTATTTCGTACCCGTTGTTCTTTCGCTCTCGTTGCTCGCTCTTTGGTTCGCCGCCAAGACATCGTACCTGAGAGAGCGACAACAACGTGCAGTGATCGCCGGGGCCATCGCCGTCGCCATAGCGAACGTAATTGTCATGGCCCTCAATGGCACCGAGTGGGCGCTTCGACCGAGACCGTTCGATATCGACCCGCACGCGGCGATGTCTGCGGTTGCCCTCTTCTACGCTCCGCCCGACCCGTCTTTTCCCAGCAACTCGATGGCAGTGGGATTCGCCCTCGCGGCATCCATCGTGCGCGTTAACCGGCCGTTCGGGATCGCGATGGGCCTGATCGCAGCCCTCATGGGTGTGTCGCGCGTATACGCCGGGGTTCATTTCCCGGCTGACATCGTCGTCGGAGCGGCGATCGGGATTCTGGCGAGCCTAGCTGCGCTCACACTCTTGCGATTCATGGAACCGTTGACCGTCAGAATCCTGCGCCTGGCTCAGCGAATGTATATCGCGTAGTCAGGCTTGCTGCCGGCCGGCCGGAGTCAGTCTTCGTCTGGCCCCTTGTTCCTTCGCTCCCAAGCCTCTTCGGCGACGGCGATGATTCGTTCGGCGCCTCGGGCGAACAGGGCATTTTTTAGCCGGTTCCCCGCGACGGCGGGTTCGGTAGTTGGGTCTCCAGTGACACGTTCACGGAGGACCGTCCTCCCATCGTGCGTCGCGACCATGCCTTCGAGCACCAGAGATCCATCTTCTTCGATCTCTGCGAACGCGGCCAGGGGCGTCCGGCAAAACCCGCCTACCGCAGCCAGAAACGCCCGCTCCAAGTCGGCTATGCGACGAGCCCTGGAATCCTCGACGGTGCGCAGAAGTGCCACCGTTGCTTCGTCCGCTTCCCGGCATTCGATCCCGAGGAATCCCTGTCCGACGGCTGGAAGGAAGAATCGGGGGTCGAGATGTTCGGTGATCAAGTGGGAAAGGCCCATCCTCGCCAGTCCAGCCACCGCGAGGACAACGGCGTCCACATCTCGTTCCTCGATCACCTTACGAACGCGAGAATCGACGTTTCCCCGGATACCAACTACATCGAGGTCCGGCCTGCGTGCGCGGATCTGCGAGGCCCGACGGGGACTACCCGTTCCCACCCGCGAACCAGAAGGGAGTTCGGCCAGGGTCATGCCTTCCCGACTGACAAGCGCGTCACGCGGATCACCGCGTGTAAGTATTGCGCCCAGCGTCAATCCCGGTGGAAGTTCGGTAGGGAGATCCTTCAAACTATGGGCGGCGACGTCGATCTCATCCAGGACGAGCGAAACCTCTAGCTCCTTCACGAAGGCTCCCTGACCCAGGTCTGGGATCGGGACTGTGTGGTGCCGGTCGCCGATGGTCGAAACGCCAACAATTTCCACCGTGACCCCGGGCGCTGATGCACTCACCGCATCTTTGAACAGCGCCGCCTGGAGCATTGCCAGACGGCTGGTTCTGGTGCCGACTCTGACACTCCCCGCCAGGGAGGTCATCGCGTCCGGACTGAAGCCAAAGCGTCGACCAATCCCTGGTCCGATGGCTCCCGGGCTTCGGCGGCGACGTTCAATCCAACATCTCGTGCCGCGGCAGATGTGACGGGCCCGATACATACGATGGTCGATTTTGCAAGCTGTTCGGCGTTTGCCCCGACGATGTCAACGAGATTCGTCACTGCCAATGGGCTCGCGAACAACGCCGCGTCGACTCTCGTCTGGAATGCACGTTCGATGCTCGACCGCAGGTCGTCAGGTGCGACCGTCCGGTACGTCGTTACTCCGACCACTTCGGGAGTCTCGCTCAGCTGGCCCACTAACGGGTCCTCGGACGATTCTCCCTGCGGATGTATGACACGTTCTCCCCGTTTCATCCGTAAGGCGAGGGTCGAAGCAAGGTCTGCCGCCGTTGGGCCCGCTACCAGGTCAGGCCGGAGCCCATGGGATTCGAGTGCTGCCGCCGTCATGGGGCCGACAGCCGCGATGTTCACCCCGGCGAGAGTTCTGCTATCGGCCCCGTGGTGCCACATTCTCTGGAGGAAACGGGTAACGGCGTTCTGGCTCGTGAAAGCGATCCACTCGAATCGGTCGAGCCCCGCGATCGATCGGTCGACCGAGGACCAATCGGACGGATCTTGAAACTCAATCGAAGAAGCGACGACGGCGTCGGCTCCGTCATCGTCGAGCAGCTTTCGTAGGTTCTGCGCCTGGGACTTTGCTCGCGTCACCAACACCCTAAGGCCGAAAAGGCGCTTTTGCTCAAACCACGCGATTCGGTTCCGGGCTTCGACGACACGGCCAACCACGGTGATGGCTGGAGGCGACAACTCCCGATCAGATGCCGTACGGATTGCCTCACCGAGCGTCGTATTGAGCGTCCGTTGACGCGAAGTTGTCCCACGCTCGATCAGCGCGACGGGGGTGGATGCGGGCCACCCGTCGGCACGAAGTTGATCCACGAGAGTGGGCAGCCGACGCACGGCCATGAGGGCGACGACCGTTTCCTCAGGCAGTCCGCTGGCGCCCCGGTCGGTCTCGCCGGTGTTGCCGGTCAGTACGCGGAGAGAGGACGCATATCGACGATCCGTGACGGGAATGCCGGCATATGCGGGGACTGCCAGGGCCGAGGTAACCCCGGGGACCACCTCGAACGGAATACCTGCCGCCGCCAACGCGTCTGCCTCTTCGCCGCCCCGGCCGAAGAGGAAAGGATCGCCGCCCTTCAGGCGAACCACCAACCTTCCGCGGCGCGCGTGATCGATCAGGAGGCTGTTGATCTCTTCCTGATCATCCGGACGTCCATACGGTTCTTCCCGTGCGTACAAAAGCTCGGCGGAATCAGGGACTTCGGCAATGAGAGCCGGGTCGACCAGGCGGTCATACACCAGCACCTCCGCCGCACGAAGGAGGCGAAGGCCGCGGGCGGTGATTAGTCCTGGATCGCCCGGTCCTGCACCCACCAGGTAAACGACCCCTGGGTCACTCATCGATGTCCTGATCTCGGACCGCGACAGACGCCTCCAGCGAAAGCCTCAGTCTTCTACGGACCGCGTCCCAATCGTGGTTGGCGGCCAGCGTGAGGGTTTCCTCGTCGAGGGCGTCCTGCCACGATCCGGCGGACGGACGCAGGCGTTCTTCGCGCAGTTCTCGACGGATGTCAGCGAGGATATCGAGCAATATGGCAAATTCCTCTGGCACCGCCTCTTCGACGCGACGTTTGAGGAACCGTGCCATCGCGGGGCTGCGACCGTTTGTGGAGATGGCAACGGTTGCATCGCCGCGACGCACCATGGCCGGATAGATCCACGTGCAGAGGTCGGTGACGTCGACCACGTTCAGCAATACACGCTGCTCTTCGGCCTCGGCGGCGACCGTCTCGCTGAGCTTGCGGTTAGAGGTCGTGGCAGCGAGAGCTAGGAAGGCACCGGCGAGGTCGCCCTGCTGGTAGTCTCGGCGCTCCAGTCGGATGTGACGATCCAACGAAAGCTGTTCGTAGACGGCGGAATGATCCGCGGATATGACCGTAACCTCGGCGCCGGCATCGAGCAGTTCGTGAGTTTTCCGCTCAGCCTCCTCGCCACCGCCGATAACGACACACGGACGCGTTCTCAAGTCGAGGAATATCGGGTAATAGCCCAACAGGGGCTTTCGCTAACTGCCCGCGACTGTGGGGCGATCGACCGCACCGAAGTGAGCTGCGAGAGCGAGGACCAGAGCCCCCATCTTCGGATGCTCTGGCACGAGGTCCGGTGTGACCCCTTCTTCTTCGAGTGCGCGTGCACAGACCGGTCCGACCGGCGCCACGATTACGTTGGGCGATGACATGGCATCTCGCAACGTGTCCCTCATGTCCATCCGTTCGGCCATCTGGAACAGGTGGCGGACTTGCACTTGCGTCGTGAACAGTACGGCGTTGGCCGGGCCATCGATGATCGCACGGACGGCATTCTCAAGTGGGTCCGTATCTTCGGGGAGTTCGTACCCGTACAGAGAGACTTCGGTGACGTTGGCACCCATTGATATTAGCTGCGCGCGCAGGTACGCGTTCAGTTCGCCGTAGTGTTGCAGCCCGACAGCTTTCGATCCCAACTCCCAGCCCGAGCCGCGAATCGTTTCGACCAACTCCTTGCTGGTGAACGGTTCGGGAGGCAATAGGTCGACGTGGACGTCGACTGACCGCATCGCGGCGGCTGGCTTTGGGCCCCTGCAGACTACTTTCATTGTCCGGATCGCCGTGAGCAGATCTTCCCGGCGCCCCATCTCGTGGGCCGCCGCGATCAGTGCCCGCGCTCCCACACCGGTCTGGAAGACGATGACGTCCAACTGGGCGGTGCATACGGACTCGATGAAGCACTCAATCTCCGGTCCGCGCGGGACGGGAACCTCACGCAGCGCGGGACCCTCGATCGGGCGACCGCCGTGCCTGGTTACGAGGCTCGCTAGCTCGGAAGGGAGGCGTGCTTCCAAGACGACGACGGACTTGCCACGGAGGTCGGCCATGAATACCGGGTCTAGTCTCGAGTTAGGTAGCGCATTCGCCCTCGCCACGCTCCATGATGTAGAGGGCGTCTTTGTCGTAGTCCATGTACAGGTCTAGGGTGTCCTTGGTCAATCGCTCCACGTCGCCCAGACCCGTGATGACCTCTTCAAACGGTTCTCGACCGAGCCTCGCGGAGAAATCCTTGAAGTACTCCCCCTCTTGCCTGTTCTCCTTGTAGAAGCGGAGGAGCGTGAATACCGCTTCCGGGACCCGCTTCGCGGGGATCTTTCCACGGGGGCGTATCCCGTATCGGACGTCCGCATTCTCGTAGCTGCCCCCGACGAAGACCTCGTACGCCGGGATCTGACCTCCGCCGGGTCCCTTGATGAATGCTCCGTGGAAACCGATATCGGCGACGTGGTGACGGCCGCAGCCGTTTGGGCAGCCGCTCATCTTCACGTGCATCTGTTTGATGAGCGGGTCCTCGAGCAGGGAAGATTCGCCGTTCGGATTCTTGATTGCGTCGCCGAGTGCCTTGTTCAACCCCATGGACGACGTGATTCCGAGCTTGCAGCTGTCGGTCCCTGGGCAGGACGTCGTATCGGAAATCTCGTCCAGACCACCGTCGGCCAAGCCGAGACCCTGCAGGTCCTGATAGAAGTCGTACAGGTACGCATCTGGCACCCACCGCATCATCAAGTTCTGCTCGGGAGTCATTCGCACGCGACTGCTGGCGTGTTTACGAGAGATATCCGCGAGGCCCCGGAATTGTTCTGGCGACAGATCCCCCAGCGGGACGGTAACCGACACGAAGTTGTACCCGGGCTGGTCCTGTGCCATCACGTTGGTGCTCTTCCACGCCTGAAAAGACGAATCGTCGGACCCGCGGGGCTCGAGGTTCGACGGCAGTTCGGGGGCGTCAGCCTCTTCCTCGTCTATGAAGAGGAGCTCGTGGCGTGGGTCATAATCCTGCGCCCAGTCCTCTTTCAACTCTTCCTCCACCTGCGCGCGGAAGGAGTCCATTCCTTCCTTATGGATCAAGACCTTGATCCGAGCCTTCATCTTGTTCCTGCGGAGCCAGGCCGTGCGATTGAAGACCCGCAGGACGGCTTCGGTGACCCGGAGGAATTCGTCGACCGGAACGAATTCGTACAGCGTTTCAGCCAGAAGCGGCTGTATGGACGTGCCGCCACCGACGACGATTTTGAAACCTTTCTGCACCTCGCCGTCGGCCTCCCGGGTGCGGGCGATGTAGCCAAGGTCGTGCATCGGGGTCGTCGCGC
>CAZIBZ010000267.1:0-6368 GCA_964537445.1 uncultured Dehalococcoidia bacterium
TGCTTGCGCATGTACTCATCCGGCACTCGACCCAGGTGGGACCGCGTCACCTCGATGTAATACCCGAACACTCGCGAATACCCGACCTTCAGCGAGGGAATACCGGTCCGTTGGCGTTCGTCGGTCTCCATACGGGCGATCGTGTCACGAGCCGCCGTCCCGCCACTCCGCAGCCGGTCCAACTCCCCCGAGAATCCGGTCCGAACCACCATCCCGTCGCCGAGCGTCGCTGGGGGCTCGTCCACGATGGCCGTGTTGAGGAGCGTGACGAGTTCACTGTGATCGCCGATTCCGTCTCGGACCCAGTCGATGGCATCCGCGGGTTCAAGATTGGGTGCCAACGCGCCGACCGATTCCAGCCCTCCGCGGAGTCCGGACAGATCGCGAGGCGACGCGATCCCGGACCGGATCCGGTTCACGAGGCGCTCGATGTCCGGCGTGCCCCGGAGCACACGGCGGAGACGGCTCCTGAGCGACGTGGACACGCGCAGATGGTCGACGGCGTCGAGGCGGTCGGTTATCTCGTCGAGCTCCAGGGATGGCTCCCTCAGCCAACGGTGGACCATGCGGCTTCCCATCGGCGTCAGCGTCGCATCCAGGTGCCCGATCAACGACGCGGCGCGGTCTGTCCCGAGCAGCGGCTCGAACAATTCCAGGGTCCGCACCGTCGCCGAGTCCAGTTGCATCGACGTGGATGGGTTCCGTGTCGCGAGGGATTGGACCTGGGGAAGTCCGGCTGATTGGGTCGCCTCCAGATAGGCAACAACGGCGCCCGCGGCTGTCGTTGCCAGCACGAGGCCGTCACACCCGAACGCAGCGAGGTCGGACGTGGCGAAGTGCGACAGCAGCCGTTCCCGAGCCCTCGCCGGATCGAAGAGTGCCGGTGACGCCGATGTCACGTGCGGACCACCGTCTGAGACCACGAGAGTTGGGTTTTCAGAGGGTCCAACCTCCGGCACGACGACCTCGACCGGCCCGACCCGCCCGATCTCCTGCTGAAGCTCTGCGGCCTCGAGCTCCAAGGTCACGAACTCGGACGTCGTGATGTCGATATACGCGAGCCCCGCGCGGTCGCCATCGACTACCGCCGCGGCCAGAAAATTGTTCGCGCTCCCGGGAAGCAGCCCCTGTTCGACCACCGTTCCAGGCGTGACGATTCGCACGATGTCGCGGTCGAGCAGGCCCTTGGTCGTCCTCGGGTCGCTCGTTTGCTCGCAGACTGCGACACGATGGCCAGCACGGATCAGCCTGGCCAGGTGCCCTTCCAGTGCCGCCACCGGCACCCCAGCCATCTGTATCCGGTGTCCGCGCCCCATCTCCCGCGAAGTCAGGACGATGTCCAACTCCTTCGCCGCGACCTCCGCGTCGCTGCCGAAGGTCTCATAGAAGTCGCCCATTCGGAACAGGAGGATCCCGTCCGGGATCTGCGCCTTCATGCGCTCGAACTGCCGCCAGACGGGGCTTCCCGCGTCTCCTCCGGGAGAGCTGGTGTTTTCGGGTCCATCACGAGTGCGAGCCCTGTCAGTCATCGTGCCGATTATTTCATGCGACACCGGTCGGTTAGAAGCACAATTCCAGATCCGGAGTCACCCCTTGTGCTATAAGAACGGATGTACGACTCTCTGCGACGGAGGGCCCGATGGAACAAGGTGTTCATCTCGACGCGCTGGTAGCTCTGAAACGGCACTTCGGCTACGACTCGTTTCGGGCCGATCAAGAAGAAATCATCGGATCGGTGTTGGAAGACCGAGACGTCCTGGCGGTCCTACCGACCGGGGCGGGGAAATCGATGTGTTATCAGCTCCCATCGCTGATGCGCCCGGGCCTGACGCTCGTCGTTTCGCCGCTGATCGCGTTGATGAAGGACCAGGTGGATGCGCTCTCCCAGAATGGAATCCCGGCCACGTTCCTCAACTCTTCGATAAACCCCGAGGAGGTCGCGGACCGGACGGCCGGGCTGCGCCAGGGTCGCTACCGGCTTCTGTACGTTGCGCCCGAGCGGCTGATGGCGGCTGGATTCCTGCGTCAGCTCCGGGATTGGGACCTCGGCTTGATCGCCATCGACGAGGCTCACTGCATCAGCGAATGGGGGCATGACTTCCGACCCGATTACCGTGCTCTGGGCACACTGCGCGAGCAATGCCCCGAGGTACCCGTACTCGCCCTCACGGCAACGGCCACCGCGCGCGTTCGGGACGATGTCGTGGCCCAACTCAGCCTGCGCGATCCGGTCCGGATCGTCGCGAGCTTCAACCGGCCGAATCTCACCTACCGGGTGGAGCCCAAGAAACGGCCGTTCGACTTCGTGTTTTCTTACCTGCGGGAGAGGCCCGGCGCCAGCGGGATCATCTATTGCCAGGCGCGGAAGACGACGGAGTCGCTCGCCGCCCGTCTTACGGCCGCCGGAGTGAAGGCTGTCCCATATCACGGGAACCTCGATGCGGAGACGCGATCTCGTCACCAGGAGGCTTTTCTGAACGACGAGGTCCGTGTTGTTTGCGCGACCATCGCCTTCGGGATGGGCATCGACAAACCGTCAGTCCGCTTCGTGATCCACTACGACCTGCCAAAGAACGTCGAGGGCTACTACCAGGAGACGGGCCGCGCCGGTCGCGACGGCGCCGAAAGCGACTGCATCCTGCTCTTCGGAGCCGGCGACCAGTTTCAGCAAAACGGCTTCATCGATGAGATCCGGCACGAGCGCGTACGAGACCTCGCGCGCGCCCAACTGCACGAGATGGTTCGGTTCGGTGAGACCAACGACTGCCGTCGGGCATTCCTGTTGCGTTACTTCGGCGAGGATCCCGCGTGGGAACGCTGCAACGGGTGCGACAACTGCACCGCGCCAAGGCCGAAGCTCGACGCCACGATCGAGGCCCAGAAGCTCCTATCCACCGTGCATCGGATATTCCAGCACACGGGGTTTGGATTCGGGCTCGGACACGCCGTTAGCGTCCTCCTCGGTAAGGAGACGGAACAAACGAAGAAGTGGGGACACG
Organism: uncultured Dehalococcoidia bacterium; assembly: GCA_964537445.1. Lineage (GTDB taxonomy): Bacteria > Chloroflexota > Dehalococcoidia > UBA6926 > UBA6926 > JASLZO01. The sequence continues at coordinate 3,000 of CAZIBZ010000267.1, forward strand.
ATCAACTCTCCACCTTCGGCGTCGGAGAGGGTCGCCGCAAACAGGACTGGATGGCCATCGGACGGGAGTTGGTCGAGATCGGCTTCCTCCAGGAACAACGTCCGCACGGGCTGCCGGTCCTCGAAGTTACCGTTGAGGGGATGGGGGCTCTACGGGAGCGCACCCCGATCATGCTCACATCGGCTCGTGAACCGGACGAGCCGAAAAGGGCACCGCCCGAGGCGGACGATTTCGACGAGGACATATTCGAAAGGCTGCGTGCTCTCAGAAAGGGAATCGCAGACGATCGTGGCGTGCGGGCGTTCGTGGTGTTCCATGACTCGGTGCTGAAGGAAATGGCGCGGACCCGCCCCGTGAATGAGGCCGCGATGGGCGCGATAAACGGGGTCGGCCCCGCGAAACTCGAGGCCTATGGCGCGCGTTTCCTGGCCGAGATCGCTTCTCACCCGAGCGTTCCGGCAGAGTCATACTGACCGGACGATGGCCGAGGATCAGGACACACCCACTCGCTGCTGGCCGGACGTCGACTCCGACCCGCTGATGCTTCGCTACCACGACGAGGAATGGGGCGTCCCGATCCATGACGACCACAAACTATTCGAGTTCCTGATACTCGAGGGGTTCCAGGCCGGGCTCTCGTGGCGGACGATCCTCAACAAGCGCGAGGCTTTTCGCGCCGCGTTCGATGGTTTCGATCCGGAACGAGTCTCCCGTTATGGGGACACCGAAACGGCGCGACTGCTCGCCGACGCTGGCATCGTGCGCAACCGGCAGAAGGTGGCGGCGGCGATCACAAACGCGAAGCTGTTCCTGGAGGTTCAACGCGAGTTCGGCACCTTCGATCGGTACATCTGGCAGTTCACGGATCACAAGACCCTGCGGAACCCCGACGGCATCAAAAGCTGGGAGGATGTGCCAGCGACGACACCCGAATCGGACTCCATGTCGAAGGACCTCCGTGAGCGAGGGTTCAAGTTCGTGGGATCAACGATCTGCTACGCCCACATGCAGGCGACCGGGATGGTGAACGACCACCGCGATAGCTGTTTCCGCGCACCGCAGCACCTGGGCTGAATCCGCACGACTGACCCGTGTAACCGAGGCTACCGCCCCCCGGATCCGCATCCGCATACTGGCTCGACGAAGCCGCTATCGAGATGCGGCGCGGGAGGAAGCGGATGGGTCATGGAACGCCGAACCCCTCACACCGACTTCGCCAAAACGGGATTGCGCTAAGCATCGTGTCCTTCGCCGTCGTGGCGCTCGCATGCGCCCCCGCCGCCGGAACTTCTCAGGCGGACTCCAGCGGCACGAACGACGCGAGCGCGGTCGATGCGCTGACGACAAGCGGTTCAACTCAGGGCGATGAATCGCAAGCCCTCGCGGCCGCACCCGCGAACTCGGGCTCGAGCACGAGCCAGAACTCAGGAAGCGAATCGGTGACCTCAATCGATCCAGCCTCCTCACACAGTGAGTCGGGTTCTTCGGCCGCCCCCGTCGCCGCCGTCATTACGGAGGGCCCCGCACCGGTGGATCCCGACTATCGGGAGACGCTCTCGGCTGCCGGCTTGAGCGCCTTCTTCTGGCAGAACACCGATTTCAGCAAGCACACTGTGCCGTTCAAGGGGATCATCAGCGGGGGCCCACCGCCGGACGGCATCAAGCCGATCGACGCGCCAATGTTCACGACCTTCGCCGCCGCAGACGAATGGCTTGAATCGCTGGAACCCGTGATCGCGCTGGAGATCGATGGCGACGCCCGAGCGTATCCGCTTCAGATCATGACGTGGCACGAGATCGTCAACCACGTGATCGGCGGTGTCCCGGTCACCGTCACCTTCTGCCCGCTCTGCAACTCCGCGATCGCGTTCGATCATCGGCTCGACGGCATCATCTACGACTTCGGGACGTCCGGGCTCCTTCGAAACAGCGACCTGGTCATGTACGACCGTCAAACCCACTCGTGATGGCAGCAGTTCACTGGCGAGTCGATCGTCGGTTCGCAGGCCGGGAAGTTCCTGACCATGCTTCCGGCATCGCTGATCTCGTGGGAAGATTTCAAGGCTTCCTATCCGAACGGCTCCGCGCTGTCTCGGGATACCGGAGAAATCCGGCGTTATGGCTCGAACCCGTACGCGGGATACGATCGTGTCGACAACCCACCGTTCCTGTACCGGGGTGACTTGGACCGGCCGTCTGCTTCCGAAAGAGCGTGTCGCTGCCGTCGAGATCGACGGGTTGGACGTCGCATACCCATTCTCGGTTCTCCGAACCCTGCGCGTCGTCAACGACACCCACGCCGGAACGAACCTCGCCGTTTTCTTCGAACCCGACACGCTCTCCGTCCTCGATGACGGCATCATCAATCTGTCATCCGACATTGGCGCGACCGGGGTCTTTCTCCGCGGACTGGAAGGCCAGACGCTGACCTTCTCGCCCGACGGTGACAATTTCATCGACGCCCAGACAGGCACAACCTGGGACATCATCGGGCAGGGGATCGACGGCCCGCTCGCCGGCCGTCATCTCAATTCGGTCGTCCACGCCATCCATGTCTGGTTCGCCTGGGCCGCGTTCAAGCCGACCACGCGGATCTACCGACCCGACTAGTTGCGCCCTCGCCGGCGTTTCGCCGGTCGGCGAACTAGACTGTGCCCCTGCAAAAGCTGTTCATCGGCTCGAAGGGGGTAGCCATGGCGGACCGATTCATCCAGTACGAAGTCTCCGATAGCATCGCGACGATCACGTTGGACAGGCCGGAGAAGCGAAACGCTTTCTCTGAAAACATGCGCCGCCAGCTGATCGATACATGGATTGCGTTCAAAGACGATGATGAAGCGGACGTTGCGATCCTCACCGGATCCGGCGAGGCCTCATGGTCCGCGGGCAGCGACCTCCGCGAGATCGCCAATGGTCTGCAGATCGAGGACCCGGATTGGCGTTCGCCAGTGGAAGGCGCGGGGACGGTCCAGCTGGCCACGATGACGGGGCTGAACATCAACAAGCCGGTCATCGCCGCGATCAATGGATATGCACTCGGTTTCGCGTTTGGGCTGGCACTCGCGTGCGACATCAGGCTCTGCAGCCCGAACGCCCTCTTCGCCAGTTCGGAAGTCAAGTACGGCCACATGGCCGGCGGGGGGCAGGCAACTCGACTCGCCCGCACGATCCCTTTCGGCATGGCGATGGAATTGGTCCTCACCGGCGACCAGATCGATGCCGAAACCGCTTTGCGGAGTGGGATCGTCAACCGCATCGTCCCCCGGGACGAGTTGATGAACGACGCCCGCGACCTCGCCGCTCGAATCATCGAGTGCGGCCCGATCGTGGTCAGAGAGACGAAGGAGTTCATGTACCGGTCGCTCGGGC
>CAZIBZ010000268.1:0-3030 GCA_964537445.1 uncultured Dehalococcoidia bacterium
GGATCTGATCGAGAGGAGCTTCGGTAAGGGTTCCATCATGCGGTTCGGCCAAGCCGGATCGAAGTTCGCGATGGACTCCATATCTACAGGCTCTCTCTCGTTGGATATCGCCCTCGGAATCGGCGGCATCCCTCGCGGACGCATCGCCGAGATCTTCGGCGCGGAGTCTTCAGGTAAATCCACGCTCGCTCTGCACGTCATTGCTGAAGCTCAAAGGGCGGGCGGGACCGCCGCGTACATCGACGCCGAACACGCCGTCGATCCGGTTTACGCGGCAGCCTGCGGCGTGAACGTCGACGAACTCCTCATCTCTCAACCGGACGACGGTGAGCAGGGGCTCGACATCACGGAAGCACTCGTCAAGAGCGCCGCTGTCGACGTCGTCGTCGTCGACAGCGTTGCCGCGCTGGTGCCCAGAGCCGAGATCGAGGGCCGCATGGGAGACGTACACGTCGGTCTCCAGGCCCGCCTTATGTCCCAGGCGTTGCGAAAACTCACAGGGACCACGCACCGCTCGAAAACGGCCGTGATCTTCATCAATCAACTCCGCGAAAAGGTCGGTGTCCTCTTTGGCAGCCCAGAGGTCACCCCCGGCGGACGCGCGTTGAAGTTCTACAGCTCGGTGCGCATCGACCTGCGCCGCCTGGAGACGATTAAACGGGGGACAGAGAGCATTGGCCTCCACCTCCGTGCCCGCGTCGTGAAGAACAAAGTCGCACCGCCCTTCCGCCTCGCCGAATTCGACATCATGTTCGGTAAAGGCATCAGCCGCGAGGCAGATCTCCTCGATCTGGGCGAACAGACAGGTGCTCTGAAGAAATCCGGAGCCTTCTTCACGTACGGCGACGTCCGCATCGGTCAGGGACGAGAGAACGCCAAGTCATTCCTGAACGAAAATAGCGATCTATCTGAGGCACTCGAGCGCGACATCAAGGACGCGCTTGAGGTCGCCCCCGGTGGAGTCGCTCCAGCGGCGGTCGCTATGCCGGGCGAAGACGACGAAAGCCCTGAGATCTGACCGCACTAACGCATCACATAGCTGGGCCCAAAAGGGGCTGTGAGGGTTGCTCACAGCCCCTTGCTCTTTTTTCGGCCCCCTTGCTCTCTTCAGAGGGGCCGACCCTTCCGGAACACGCTTCGCGGCCGGGCTACCGCGGCGCGCCACATTCGCTACCGAGGTGACATCGATATGGAACTAGCAGGAGCGGGATTGTTCGCGATGATGGTCGGGATCGGGTCGTTCGGCATCGCCGGCGGACTCGCGATCCGACTGGGCATCGCCGGGAGTCGGCTGAGAAACGCCGAATCCGCCGCAGGAAGACGCCTGGAAGACGCAGAAACGGAATCCCGCGAGATCATCCTCCGATCTCAACAGGAGGGCATCCAGATCCGCGACGAGTCGGAGTCCGAAGCACGCGAGCGGCGCCGCGAGGTGCAACAGCAGGAGCGCCGAGTATCCCGGAAAGAAGAGCAAGTCGACAGCCGGCTCCAGGGGTTCGAGGAGCGAGAGAAGGAACTGAATGAGAAGGAAGAGCAGCGGGAGAAGGAACTCAATGAGAAGGAGGAGGACCTCGACCGCACCCGAGTCGAGCTCCAGGAAACCAGGGCCGAACAACTCCGCGCACTCGAGCGCGTCTCGGAATTGACCGTTTCGGAGGCGAAAGATCGGCTCCTCCAGGAGGTCGACGAAGAAATCCGCATCGAGGCGGCCCGACGCGTCCGGGAAAGCGACGAAGCCGTCCAGGCGGAGTCGGCTGAGCGCGCCTACAAAATCATGGCGACCGCGATGCAGCGGTACGCCAATGACGTCGTTTCCGAACTCACCACAACGGTCGTCGCGCTGCCATCGGACGAGATGAAAGGACGCCTCATCGGCCGCGAAGGTCGGAACATCCGGGCCCTGGAGAATGCCACGGGCGTCAACCTGATCGTGGACGACACCCCGGAAGTCGTGACGATCTCAGGATTCGACCCGGTGCGGCGTGAGGTCGCCCGCGTGGCACTATCAAGGCTCATACACGATGGCCGGATCCAACCCGCGCGCGTCGAGGAGGTCGTCGCGAAAGCTCTGGAGGAGATGGACGAGACCATCCAGAAAGCCGGGGAAGAGGCCTGTTACGAAGTCCGGGTCCAAGGGCTGCACCCGGATGTCATCAAAACGATCGGCCGCCTCAAGTACCGCCACAGCTACGGACAGAACGTCCTCCAGCACAGCATCGAGGTCGGCCATATCGCCGGTGCGATTGCCTCTGAGCTTGGGCTCAACGAGGACATCGCGCGCCGCGCGGGTTTCCTGCACGATATCGGGAAGGCCTTGACTCACGAAGTCGAGGGTCCCCACGCCATCATCGGCGGCGAACTCCTCGCGCGGTACAACGTCAACGATCGCGTGGTCCGCGGCGTCGCTGACCACCATGGCGAAGAAGGGTGGCGCAGCATCGACGCGTTCGTCGTCGCGGCTGCGGATGCAATCAGCGGTGCTCGACCCGGCGCGCGGCGTGAAAACGCGGAGGCGTACATCAAGCGCCTGGAAACGCTGGAAGCGATTGCAACCGCTTATGACGGCGTCGACAAGGCCTACGCCATCCAGGCCGGCCGCGAGATGCGCGTCATGGTCCGCCCCGAGCAGGTCGACGACGTAGAGGCCATGCGCATGGCTAGGGACATCACGAAGAAGATCCAGGAGTCCCTTGAGTACCCCGGCCAGATCAAGGTGATGGTCATCCGTGAGACCCGCGCTGTCGAATACGCCAAGTAGCTAGCACAGTCATATGCGGATTCTCATGATCGGCGACGTCGTCGGGCGCCCTGGACGTCGCGCAGTGCACGAGTTCGTCCCAGCGTTGCGAAGCGAACTAGGGCTGGACCTCGTCACGGCCAATGGCGAAAACTCAGCAGCCGGGTTCGGCATCACGCAGGGCACGGCACAGGAGATGCTCGACTCAGGCGTGGATGTCATCACCACCGGCAACCACGTCTGGGACCAGAAGGAAGCCATCCCGATTCTGGATGGCGACACGCCGGTCCTCC
>CAZIBZ010000269.1:0-3515 GCA_964537445.1 uncultured Dehalococcoidia bacterium
GTTTGGTTCTGGTTCGATCACGAACCCGGGGTCAATGAATGGACGCGCGCGTGCCAGAGCTCGCGGACACGATCCTGGACCTCGGGAATCGTGTGGTTGGTATCAATCACGACGTCGGCGTGATTCATCCGTTCCTGGTTCGAGATCTGCGAGCGGATACGCGCAAGCGCCTGTTCCTCGGTGATCTCATTGCGGGCCTGCAACCGACGAGAAGCCTCGTCCTCGTTTGTGGTGGTAACCCAAACCTCGTCGACGAGAGGCATCCAGTTCGCCTCGACCAGCACGGCGGCTTCCAGGACCACGACGTCGACGCCGTCATTCTTGAAGCCTTCGAACCGCTCGGCCACCATGTCGTAGATACGGGGCCAAACGATGCGATTGAGCGTTTGGAGCGCCTCGGGGTCGCCGAAGACGATCCCGCCAAGCTTGCGGCGGTCCACCAACTTCGACTCGGGATCTATCAGATCATCGCCCCAGGCCGCGATGATGTCGTTGTAGGCGTCCTTACCCGGCAGATAGGCCTCATGGCCAATGAGGTCGGCGTTCAGAATCGTTGCGCCCAGCTCCTGCATGGTCTCGGAGACCGTGCTCTTGCCGCTCGCGATACCCCCAGTGAGCCCAATCGTTTGCATGAATCCCCCTAGCTATTCGTAGCAGCCGCCTATTATAAACCGGACGAAGGGGCCGCGAGTCGCAGGTCCCTATCTGAGGGAAGGCTAAATGGCGGCGTCATCCACGACATCCTCCGCATACCGGCAACTGCCGAGCGTCGACCGTCTGCTGGCGGCCGAGGCGCTGGTCAAGCTGGCAGATTCCGCGGGCACGGCGTTGGTTACTGATATGGCGCGGGCAGCCCTGGACGGTGCTCGACGAGACATCGCAGGAGGAGCGGGCGCCCCGGAGCAGGCTGACCTGGTCGCCGACATCGCGCGCCGTGTGGACCTGCTGGTGGCGCCGAGACCGCGGCGAGTCATCAACGCGGCCGGGGTGGTGATCCACACGAACCTCGGGCGAGCGCCGCTGAGCCGGGCCGCACGAGAGGCCGCGATAACGGTGAGCGCCGGGTACTCGGACCTCGAATACGACCTGGAACGGGGAGAGCGGGGCTCGCGGCACTCGCACCCGGAATCTCTGCTCCAACTGCTGACGGGCGCCGACGCGGCGATCGTGGTGAACAACAACGCTTCGGCGGTCCTGCTGGCTCTGTCGGCGCTGGCTGAGGGCCGAGAGGTGATCGTCTCGCGCGGGGAGTCCATCGAGATCGGCGGGCGGTTCCGCATTCCGGACGTGCTGGTGCAGAGTGGGGCGCGGCTGGTCGAAGTCGGGACGACGAACCGCACGTACGTCGAGGACTATGCGGACGCAATCACGGAGGAAACGGCAGCGATCCTTCGCGTGCACCGGAGCAATTTCGCGATGGTCGGGTTCACGGATACGCCGGAACCCCGCGACCTGGCCGCGCTGGGCCGTGAACGTGGGATCCCGATGCTGAACGACCTCGGTTCAGGCGCGCTTCTGGATACGGCGCAGTATGGACTCGCTCCTGAACCGACCGTGGCTGAGACCCTGGATGAGGGCGCGGACCTTGCTCTGTTCTCCGGAGACAAGCTGCTCGGTGGTCCGCAGGCGGGGATCGCGGCGGGTTCGAAGTCGTTCATCGATCAGCTGAAGCGGCACCCGCTAGCTCGCGCCGTACGGATAGACAAGATGGACCTGGCTGCGCTGACCGCGACGCTGACGTCGTACGTCAAGGGAAGGGCGGAGGAGGAGATCCCCGTCTGGCGGATGATCTCTTCGACGCCCGAGGGGCTCGGACGTCGGGCGCGGAAATGGCTCCGCGGTTTGGGTGTCGACGGGTTGGACGTCGTGAGTACGACGTCCGCGATCGGCGGCGGGAGCTTGCCCGGGGAGACGTTGCCGACGAGAGCGCTTTCGATACCTGCAGCGGTCTGCGGCGATGGCGGGACCGAGGGGCTCGCGGAGCGCTTGCGGCGGGCTTCGGTCCCGGTCGTCGTGCGAATCGCGGACGACCAGGTCTTGTTGGACCCTCGGACCGTGATGCCAGAGGAGGATGGGGACCTGGTGGCTTCTTTGCGGGAGGCGCTGGGGGGGCTGAGAGGTTGAGCGGGATCTCAGGCCGGGTGGTCCACAGTTCGCTCAACCTTCGACGGAATCAGGTGCTCGATGTGATGCTCCGCCAGTGTGCGTCCTCGGAGCGTCGGCCGCTCGCTATGAATCGGCCCGTGAGCCAAGATCAGTTCCCATCGGGGGCCGCACTGCCAATACGAGAGTGCTACTGGAACCATGACCTTTGAAGTGCTCCTGCTCGCTGCTTTGATCGTGCGAGTGCGTCGGAGAGGGAACCTCTGTGCCATCGTGATCAAGGACGAAAGCGTGCACGATCTGCAGCCCCTCGAGTTCGGCGACGATCTCATCGGGAGTGGTGAGGCTCCGCAGGTCTTCCTCCGACCACCCAGACGGCGGGTTGGACCTGTCGTGACTGACGAATAGAAACGATCCTCCAGGAGCCGGAGCTTTCGGAATATTGGCCAACATGCTTGCCCGTTGATCAGGGAACAATTGGATGTAAAAGGTCGTTATGAGATCGTACTGGCCCTGTGGCTGGTATCCAGCGGCGTCGGCCACAACGAACTCAACGTCGACGCCACGTTCGGTGGCGAGCCGCTTTCCCTTTTCGATCGCGACCGCCGCGTAATCCACGGCTGTCACCTGCCAACCGTTCTCAGCCAGCCACAGGGCATTTCCGCCCGTGCCACAACCGACATCCAGAGCACGTCCCGGTTTCAGGTGTCCGACCTGGCTGACCAGAATCTGATCCGAGCCGGAACCACAATCTTCGATATCTGCCCAAATATCGTTCCAGAATTCCGGCGTGTCGGTTGGCATGGACATGATGCTACCGGGTCCGACGACGACGGGAGGACCGGGGATCGGTTGTGAATCGTGTAATCAATACTGTTTGCGTTTGGGAGCGTTCGTACTCTTTTGGTAGAACGGGTGCGATATGGGTGATGGGAGGCTCGGTTTGAGGGAGCGGAGGTTCATGATCATCGGCCTGATGTCGGCGGCCGTACTCATTACGGCGGCGTGCTCTGAGGCCGGGAGTTCCGACACGGGCGCGCCCGACGACGCTGGAAGCACTTCCGCGCCGAGCGCTTTGATCCCGTCGGCGAGCGCGGCGACGGTTGAGAACGATGGTCCGGTGGCGGTGAACCTGTCCGCGGACTTCCCGATCGAGTTCTATCAAGGCGAGGCAGAGTATCCGGGACACGGCGGCAACTTTTCGGGCCTGTTCGACGGCGCGAAGCCGGTGGTCCTGAACCTGTGGGCGGGCCTGTGTCCTCCCTGCCGGGCCGAGATGCCCGACTTCGACGATTTCCACCAGGAGTACGGGGACCGTGTCTCGGTCTTCGGGCTCGACATCGGCCCGTTCGTTGGGCTCGGTACGAGGCAGACCGGAAGGAATCTCGTGGAGGAGTTGGGCGTCTCGTACC
>CAZIBZ010000270.1:0-2678 GCA_964537445.1 uncultured Dehalococcoidia bacterium
TTCAAGAGTCAGACTACCACCACGAGGATGGATCCGCAACCGCTTCCAGAGGGTGCCATGGCGGTTCCCGTTCCGCGACGGCCTAACGACGCAGCGCGAACTCCTGAACCGCCTGCCCACGCCATCGGAGCGTACGAACATCTGGTCTTGTGCGAAAAGGCACAATGTTGACACTGAGGGAGCCAGCAGTAGGCTGGGATGGACGGGTGGAGTGCTTGGGAGCCACCCGAACAGACCCGCCGGGAGGACGGTTGATGACGACGGCGCTGCCCAGCTCGAGTCGCCGATCCAGCCAGCAACAGGGTGACGCGGTGGAGGATAGTCCACCGAAGTAAGAGGGCCCCGGCAAACGGGGCACCCCGCTGAAAATCGGGGAACCTAGACGAAACGAGCGCCGCTTCGGGAACTCCCGGGGCGGCGCTCTTAGTTCGAAACGACGTTCAGGCGGCTCCACCCACCAGCGCGCGGAACCGGAGTCCGTACTGGGGATGCTCGAGCAGGAACGAGAGGTCCGGGCTGGTCCGAGCCCACATCCGTGCCTCGCCGTCTGATGCGACCGCCCGTTCGAGCCACGAAAGCGATTCTTCGGCCTGTCCCATGCGCGCATGGACGCGAGCTTTGTAGAAGAGCGCGTCAGAGTCGTCGGGCCGCAACCACAGAGAACGGTCGAGCGCGCTGAGCGCCTCGGGCAGCCGACCGAGATCGGCGAGCGTGATGCCCCGGTTGTAGTGTGGCTGCGGGTCGTCCGGCTTCAGATGCAACGTTCTCTCGAACGCCTCCAGCGCGTCCACGTGCCGGCCGAGCAACGAGAGCGCGTTCCCACGATTGTTCTGGATGTCGGGGTCGTCCGGCCTGGTCTCGAGGACCCGGTCGTATGCTTCGAGCGCTTCTTCGTTCCGGCCGAGTTCCATCAAGGTATTTCCGCTGTTGTTCTGCGCGTCGGCGTAGTCGGGTTGCAACTGGAGGGCGGCGCCGAACGAGGCTAGAGCATCTTCAAGAAGGCCCTGTCGCGCGAGCGCCACACCTTGGAAGTTCAACGCATCTGCGTCGTCCGGTCGCAACTCGAGGGAACGTTCGAAGGCCTCGTGTGCCTCGTCGACCCGTCCCAGTTGCACCAGAGCGTTTCCCCGTTGGGCGAGGGCCTCCGCATACGTAGGCCGGAGACCCAGTGCCTGATCCGACGCTTCCAGGGCTTCTTCTGCGCGGCCTAAGGCGGTGAGAGTAGTCGCTCGGCTGCAAAGAGCTTCGGGATACAAAGGGCGTAATTGAAGTGCGATCTCGAGCGCATCGAGCGCTTCGTCCTGCCTTCCGACGAGGGTCAGTGCGTTGGCCAGGCTTGTATGAGCTTCGGGGAGCTTGGGCTGAAGGCTCAGGACGTGTTCGTAGGCGCGGATGGCGTCCTCGGTCTGGCCCAGGACGACGAGGGTGTTCGCCCGGTTGTACTCGGCCTCGGCCACATCCGGGTCGAGTTGGAGAAGCCGGTCGTAGACCTGGAGAGCTTCGTCGAGCCGGTCGAGGACGACCAGAACGCTGCCCTGGTTGTTCAGGGCGGCGCGATCGTCCGGCTTGAGGGCCAGGGCGGTCTCGATCTCGTCCAGGGCTTCCTCATTCCGGCCGAGAGAACTGAGCACCGCGGCCCGGGCGGTGTGCGATTCGGATTCGTCACGGTGGAACCGAATTGCCTGGTCCAGGGCACTCAGCGCCTCCTCGTCGCGGCCCACCCGCGCGAGCGTCACCCCACGGTTGTGTGCAGCGTCTGAGTAAGAGCCGTTGAGATCGAGCGCGCGATCAAACGCCGACAACGCTTCCTGATGGCGGCCGAGGTCGGCGAGGGCAACGCCGTGGGCCATGTGAAGTGCGGGCCGCCTGTTCGGGAGAGCGGTCCGCGCGGCCTGAAAGTACGCGTCAGCAGCGCGGTCGAAGATGGCCAAACTCGCCCACCCACGACCTTCGATCTCCCAGTCGTCCGCGGATTTGGCCGCCGCGCTGGTCTCGGAAACGAACGCGAGGAGCGTGCGCACGTGGCGAGCGGTCGACTCCAGGCGAGTCCCGAGCGCGGCAGAATCCACCCAATCATCCGGTCTTGCCAGCATCGCTGGCGCCGGAATCATCTGGACCGTGACGCCGGGCCCGGCCCTTACCGCACGGGGTTGGACCGAAAGGTCTACCTCGACCATGACGCCTGCGTTTCATCCAACCGCCGCAACTCTCCGGCTGCTTCGTCCAGATAGGTACTGATCGCTCGGCGCTCGATCACGGCGAGTTCCGGTCGAGCCTTCAGCAAACCCCTGAGCATCGCTTCATAGCGATCGATGGCGTCACCGAGATCGGACCTGAGCCGTTCTCGATCTTCTGGAGTCGCGCCGTCCACCGCGTGCTCGTGGCGCTGGCGGAGCACGGAAACGAGATCGCCCTGCAGGCGGATCAAGTCGATCTCGCTGCGTTGCGCATTGAGGCCGTGCTCATGGTCGCGCACGACGAGGAACTGGTACGCAATCCAGGCCAGCAATCCGGCGAGAATCACTCCCGCGGCGGCGACGACGATGGCCACGCCGGTGTCTTCCAGCAGGACGGCAGCGGCACCAGCACTAACTGTCGTTGCTCCGAGACCGATCATCACGACCAGCGGTCCGGGCCGGTATTGGGTTCTCTGTTGGACACTCATCTGAAGTTTCCCG
>CAZIBZ010000271.1:0-11872 GCA_964537445.1 uncultured Dehalococcoidia bacterium
CATTACCTCACCAACAAGCTGATAGGCCGCGAGCTCCTCCTCAGGCGGTCGAAACCTTTGGTCCTTTCACTTGCATGAAAGAACGTCATGCGGTATTAGCTCCGATTTCCCGGAGTTGTCCCCCACCCGAGGGCAGATTGCTCACGTGTTACTCAGCCGTCCGCCACTAGATCGCAGGCCGAAGCCTGTCCTCTCGTCCGACTTGCATGCATGAAGCGCACCGCCAGCGTTCGTCCTGAGCCAGGATCAAACTCTCCGTGCAGAATCAACGGAAGACCAATGCCTTCCTTCCACTATCCAGTTGTTAAGGTGCAACCCCTTCCTCCTTCTTCGGAAGAGAGGGCAGAACATCGTAGCTCGGACCCTATTGAGTGTCAAGGTAAATCGAACCTCTGACACTCCCGCGGAACAGGCCTTCGCTAGTCCCCCGGAGGGCGGGTCACGATACGGCGCCGGTCCTCCGCGACCTCCTGGTCGACCGCGCGGGTGAGACCGACCGGTCGTTGATGCAGATCGTCTTGAACGAGGCCCTTTCGGCATCGGCCAAGCTCACTCCCGGCCAGTTCGACGCGCTCTCGTTGATCTTATTACTCCGATACACACGACAACTCGATCTCCAGAGTCCTGACGCCCTGCGCGAATACATCAATCGCCTGTGGGAACCGTTCGCCGCTTCCGCCAGTCGCGGAAGGCCCAGCTTCCAGCACCTCCAGTACACGGGGTGCGGGTCTGCCGGCGGCGTCGGTGCACCGATCGAAGAGTCGCTCGCGAGCCGCTATCCCTGGCTCTTCAGCCGAGGTTTCACGCGCGAGGCTGCGGTGATAGCGGTCTCCGATGAAGAAGCGCTGCAGACGCTGCTCATCGAGTCATTCCACGACGCCCGCAAGTGGCAGCTTCAACCCGTCATGAAAGAAGCCTTCGGCCGCCTCGCCATGACCGTCGGTGTTTCCAACACGGACACTCTGTGGGACCTCCAGGGAACGGCCGTGATGCAGCCGCGAGAGGTCCGTGCGTTCGTCGAGGGACTTCACCCAGCCGCGAAGCAGGTGTTCTCGTTCTGGCACGACACGCCGGCTAAGAGCACCAGCCTCACGAGCGTCGGTGTCGCCATCGCTCACGCCAACGTCCGCCGCAAGACCGGCGAGCGCTTCGATCTCTCGTACTGGATCAACTGAACCGACGCGGATTCCCAACAGGCCGACTGAGGAACATTTGTGCTAGGCTTGATTCCTCCCGCCCGTTAGGACAGGTCAGGCGTCCCGGAGTTCACTCCCGTGGTCCAGTTACCGCTCGAACCCGCACTTCAGACCGAACCGGCCCCGTCGCCGATCACGCACACACCCGATGGCGTCGCCGTCGCGCCCGAGACCGAACAGGACTGGGCCGATTGGGTCAGCGCCTCGCGGACGCGCAACTGGGCGATCGGCGACCCGATACTGGACTGGTTTGAGGCATTCGGACTCGAACACGGTTTCGTGCCCGACGACGCCGGTGACTACGACGAGCGAACGGAGTTCGGACCTTTCATTATGCGGAAGGGGACGGAGTTCGAGGAAGCGCTCATGCACCACGTCTCCACCATCGCAGACGTCCGCGTGGTCGAAGCCGTCGGCGATGGAAGGAACCGAAGCCGCGACCTGAACGCCGCTCGGGCCACGCTCGATGCCATGCGCGACGGCGTTCCCCTCATCTATCAGGGGGTCTTAAGAGACCCTCTGACGAGGACCTACGGCTCACCGGATCTGCTGGTCCGCAGCGACGAGTTGAACCGGCTGTTCCCCGACACTCTTTCCGCCGACCGGGCGCTCGCAGGTGCACCCGGGCTCGGCGACCAGCCCTGGCACTACCGCATCGTCGACGTCAAGTTCACGACGCTCTCGCTCCTTGCCGGAGGCGGTGTCGGGAACAGTGGATCGTCGCCCGCGTATAAGATTCAGCTCTTCATCTACAATCGCGCGCTCGGCTGGCTCCAGGGCTACGAACCCAACACCGCGTTCCTGCTCGGCCGTGGATGGAGACAGAGAGTCCGTGGCACCGACAGTTCGAGCGAGAACGCCATGGACCGCCTGGGTCCCATCAAGATGGATGTGCCGCTGGGCGTCGACACGGACGCCGCCGTCGGCTGGGTGCGACGGCTCCGGAATGATGGCCGTGGATGGGCTCCTCTCCCGTCCCCCACCGTCCCCGAACTCTGGCCGAACATGAAGGCCGATAGCGACTTTCCGTGGCACGATGCGAAGAAGAGAGTCGCGGACGAATTGGAAGATCTCACACTGCTCTGGTGGGTCGGGAAAGACAAGCGAGATGCGGCGGTCAATTCCGGGCTCACCCGGTGGACCGATCCCCGCGTGACCCCGGCAACGATGGGCGTGACGGGCGGAAACACGGAGCCGACGCTCGCGCGGCTCCTGGAAGTGAACCGGGCAGATGACGGCCCGTTGGTCGCGCCGGACCGGGTCCACGCCGCCGAGGGTGAGTGGCGCGCGAAACCGCCCGTCGAGTTCTACGTCGACTTCGAATACGTCTCGAACGTCAACGACGACTTCTCTCGCATCCCGGAGCAGAACGGTCAGCCCCTTATCTTCATGATCGGCTGCGGCCACGAGGAGAACGGCCAATGGGTCTTTCGCACCTTCACCACCGACCGGCTCACCGAAGACGATGAAGCCAGGATCATCGACGACTGGCTCCAACACATGGGCATCGTCGGCGCATCATCGGGCTCGGCGGATCCCGGCCGGGTCATCCACTGGTCGTTCGCGGAGCCGGTGAACTATGAGAGCGCCTATGACTCCGCGCGCAATCGGCACCCGGACAAGGGCTGGCCGCCGCTCGATTGGTTCGACCTCTGGAAGAAGGTTTTCAGAGAGGAGCCCGTCGTCGTCAAAGGGTCACTCTCGTTCGGCCTCAAGCCCATCGCGAAGGCCATGTATTCCCACGGCCTCATCGCAACGTCCTGGGGCGACTCGCAGGTCGACGGACTCGGAGCCATGGTCGGCGCCTGGTCCTGCGATGCCGAAGTACAGGAACGAGGTCTCTCGTCGATTACGGACACAGATCTCATGGTCGAGATCACCGAATACAACGAGGTCGATTGCCGTGTGATGTGGGAGGTCCTCGCTTACCTCCGCGCCCACCACTGACGCTGTTCGTCCACTACCCGGCTCCCATCTGCGTGATCAACTCCCACGCCTCGCCGTCGACCGGTTGAACAGACAGCCGCGGTCGAGTGATCAAGAACATCTCCGCAAGCGCCGGCGCGGCCTTGATCTCCTCCAAGGTCACTTGGTGGGCGAGCGGTGCGTCGGCCCGAATGTCCACCATGAACCACACAGGGTTTTCCGGCGTGCTCTTCGGGTCAGGGTGGTCGGAGCCCGAGTCCCAGGCGGTCGAGTCCGGATAGCCTCCCCGCACCACGACCGCCGTCCCAACGATCGCCTTCGCCTTCGACCCGCTGTGGTAGATGAGGACCCGGTCTCCTTCGTTGATCTCGTCTCGAAGGTACGCCCTGGCCTGGAAGTTACGGACGCCATCCCACTCTGAAACGCCATCGTTCACCAGGTCGTCCCACGAGTAGGATTCCGGCTCGGTCTTGAACAACCAGTAGCGCTGGTCGCGGGTTGTCATCGAGCCTCTCTCGCTTGTGTTCGGTTCTTCACGAAATGTAGAATCGAGAGTACGCGATGGCTCGGGCGATGGCCAAACGCGGTCCGGGAACCATCCCTCTCCGTTGCGGCTGCAGTCAACGAGCGCCCACCCGGGCGCCGTTTCGTTTTCGGGGACGGAAGCCCCCAGAGTCACCGTCCGACGATCTGGATGGATCCGGCGGAATTCTCAGGGGCTGACCGATGGCAGGCGTATCCGAGACGGAGCGCACTCAGACCGACAGGTCTGCGCGAGACGCTGCATTCCACAGCGCCCCCCCCCGCATGGGCCTGAAGACTTTTTCGTCTCTGCGGAACCGAGACTACCGGTGGCTGTGGATCGGCTACCTGTTCTCCTTCGGCGCCATCATGATGCAGATGGTTGCTCGCGGCTGGCTGGTCGTCGAACTGACCGACTCAACCTTCCTGCTCAGCCTCGTGTGGTCTATGTGGGGTTTCTCCGTTCTGATCTTCTCCCCCATCGGCGGGGTTATCGCAGACCGCATGGACAAACGGAATCTGCTCATCCTGACCCAGGGTGGCGTCGGGGCGATAACTGCCGTCATAGCCGTACTCATCCAGTTCGACTTGATCGAGTTCTGGCATCTCATGGCCGGGTCGTTCCTATCGGGTGTCATTTTCTCGTTCATGATGCCTGCCCGGCAGGCCTTCATCGCCGACCTGGTCGGTGATCGGGAGTTGATGAACGCCATCGCCCTCAGTACCTCAGCGATGAACCTCATGCGCGTTGCCGCCCCGGCGATCGGCGGCGTCCTCGTCGAGCTGATTGATGTCTCGGGCGTCTATTGGGTCATCGTCGGCTTCTACTTCTTCGTCATTGCCAGCCTGCTGATGATCAAGCCGCGAGGCGCAACCGTTCCCGAGGGCGGCCGTGAAGGGATGTTCCGCGAGCTCACAGGAGGCCTCAACCACGTCTGGGAGCGGCGGGCACTGGTGTCGTTATTGATCTTCGCGTTCCTCTCCGTGTTCCTCGGTTGGAACTATGTCGCGTTCATGCCCGCCATCGCACAGGACGTCTTGAAGACTGGGGCCAGCGGGTTCGGGATCCTGATGGCGGCGAGCGGGATCGGCGCCCTCATCGGCTCCCTCGGCGTCGCGAGCCTCGGTGATTTCCGCTGGAAGGGCGCACTGATGACGGGAGCGCTTGTCGCGTTCTCGATCACGTTGATCGTCTTCGGGTTCGTCCGGGACTACTACGTCGCCATCGGATTGATCACCATCGTTGGCTTCACCAGTTTCGCGTTCATGACGGTGAACAACACCCTTGTGCAGATCTTGGCCGCTCCGCCTATGCGCGGACGCGTGGTCAGCCTCCTAATGATGACGTGGGGGTTCCAGAGCTTCGGCGTACTGCCGTTCGGCTTCCTCGCGGACCAGTACAGCATCGGGTTCGCCGTGGGGCTCGGCGGCGCGTTGTTGTTGGTCGGCACGGTGGCCGTGCTGGCGGTGTCGCGCACGATACTCTACCTGAGCGGGAACGAATTCGAAGAAGATGACATGGGCCAGGAAGAAGAACGGCAGGCTCCCGCGCACGCCTGAAGCGGGAAACGGATACCGGCGGAGAACTCGACATGACCCAGCAGCAACCGATCCTGTTCACGATGCGGATCAAGACCGCGAATTGGGACAACCTGAAGCGGGCGAACGACGAGTTGTTCGGCGCGCTGATCGAGCGCGCCCGGGAGGCGGGGCTGATCTCCAGCAAGGTCTACCGAAGTGAGGAAGACCCGAGCGAGGTCCTCTTTGTCTCTGAGTGGCGCAGCCACGACGACCGCACACATTCGGAGGCGAGTTCGGTGACCGGTTCAACGCGATCGCCGGCGCGAAGCCGGAGGATTGGGAAGATGTAGCCTGGAGCCTCTCGGACGCTAGGAGTCTCTGACTCTTCGCTACTGCCCCTTCTCGATCTGCTCTCGCTGCCAGCCGTAGTCGACGTCTCCCGCGTAGAACTTGTCCGGATGCTCCACGGCCCAGAGTTGCTTGCGGATGATCCAGTTCTTCGGATCGAACTCGATCGCCTTGCGCCACTCGGCCGTCGCTTCGGATGTGTTGCCATCGCGGTAGAGGGTCAATCCCCGCTCGAACAGCTTCAAAGCCCGCTCGTCCAACGGAGTCTCTTCGACTACCGCGGGAGCTTCGACGGCGCCTGAAGGCTGCCCGAACCAGTCCTCGACGAGCCGCTTCGTATCTGCATGGTGAACATCGAACCCACCTAGATTCATATGCCGCACGACTCCCTGCTCGTCGATCAACACCCCGTTAGGAATCGCTCGGGCGTTCAGGGGCTTTCCCAGGAGGTTGTCCCCGTCAAGGACGGTTGTGAAGGTCGCCCCGGCTTTCTCCACGTACGGCACGGCCTTCGCGGCGCCCTGTGCGTCCATCGCAACGCTCAGGATCTCGATCCCCGAGTCCTTGTGAGTCTGGTAGAGCTGCTGCCACACGGGCAGCTGTTCACGGCACTTTCACCAGGATGCCCACATGAAGAGGACCACTTTCTTCCCTCGGTACTCCGAGAGGCGGACTGCCCGGCCGTCCGCGATCGAAGGGAGTTCGAACTCCGGAATCACGCTCCCGACGCCGATTTGTTCCGCCGCGACCATGGCTGTGGCTCCTCGCGTATCCTTCGACCGTCACCGCGGGAACGGCATTCCCTGCAACCCCTTGAGGTAGCGGATCTCTCCGAGATGGTACTGCGTGTGAGAAGCGAAGAACACGAGTAGTCTCCGCCCGAAGCTCATGTTCGGTTGCTCCGGATTGGGGATCACATCGAGGTCCTCGTCCGTTAATCCGTCGAACGCAGCAGGCATCTCGGCGCCCACGGCGCGCGAGTAACCGAGAAGCGTCTCGAGGTCTGGCCTGACCGTGCCCACGCGCTCGCCGTCGAACCCCGTGCCGGAGTCTTTTGCGTCCATGCCGAACCGTTCGTACCAACCGTCGCGTTCCCAGATCAACGGCGCATCGTCGTTTCTGGGAACCACGCGGGTCGCCGCCCCGTCCAGCATCCGGATGATGTGCCAGGCCGTGAACCCGATCGTGTTCGCCTCTTCGGTCGGCCGGTACACCAGATGGTCGGCGGTCAGGCCATTCAGCTCCCGTTCCAACTCGCGACTCACCGATTCCAATGCGAGCTTCAAGACCGCGACTCCGTTCATGGGCACCCCCCGTTCACGCGATGTCGGTCAAAGATAAACCTACGCCGCAAATTGATTTGCCGGTCGATCGCCCCTCTCCGTATGCTCACGACATGGCAGCGGAAGTCCAAACCTCAGGATCGCCACGAGCGTTGTTCGTCTGCGTTCACAACGCTGGCAGAAGCCAGATGGCGGCGGCTTTCTTGAACGTCCTGTCCGAGGGCCGCGCGTTCGGTGAGTCGGCCGGGACGGAACCGGGCGAGCGCGTCCACCCCGAGGTCGCCGAGGTCATGCGTGAGGTCAACATCGAAGTCGGCGATGCGGTCCCACAGTTGCTGACGATGGAGATGCTCGATAGGGCCGACCGCGTCGTCACCATGGGTTGCTTCGTCGAGGATGCATGCCCCACCGCCATCGTCGACACCGAGGGCTGGGGCCTCCCGGATCCAAAGGGGCAGCCACTGGCTGAGGTGCGGCGGATCCGCGATGAGATCCACGATCGGGTCACCCTGTTGCTCCGCGAAATGGGTGTCACGCCGTCCGCCGAGAGTCACACGACCTCCGGGGCGTAGACCTCCTCGCCCATATACGAGCGCATCAGCGACAGGTAGCCGTCTCTCGTCAGGGGTGGCTTCGACTCCGCGACCACCCTGCTCGCACCCTCGGCGCCGTCCGCCAGGAGATCGATCACCGTGAAGGCCATGGCCTTCGCCGCCGTCAATATTCCAAGGTCCCAATCGGTGATGACGTAGTCGTTCCCGTGCCCGGTGCCCTCCGCCGCCCGGACGTTCGGGTGGTAGACCGGCATCACGTTGCTCAGGTCACCCATGTCCGTCGAATGCGTCCGATGAGGAGCCTTGGTTACTCGGTCTGCGCCAACCAGGGCTTCCGCGTTCGGCCGGTACAGGTCCTCCATCGCCTGGTCGTTCAGGATCGGTAGGTAACCTGGCAGCGTCGTGATCCGAGCTTCGGCGCCGATTGCCATCGCACCGGCCCGCATCGAGCGGTCGAACTTCGCAACCGCGTCTTGCACCGCCTCCAACGTTCGGCCGCGGATGAAACTCTCCAGCCGGACCTCGGCCGGAACCGCGCTCACCGCATCGCCGCCCTTCGTGATGATCGGATGGATCCGGACCGTGTCCTCGTCGTGGAACGTCTCGCGTTGGGCATGCACGGCCTGGATCGACAACATGGCCGCGTTGAGCGCATTGATGCCCCGCCAGGGAGCCGCCCCTGCGTGGGAGGATCGGCCCGTGAAGGTGACCATCTTCGCGACCATCCCGTTGCATGAACCCGCCAGGACGAGGTCTCCGTCCTCCGGTCGCGAGGACGTGTGAGTGATCAGCGCCATATCCACGTCGTCGAACTCGCCGAGTTTCAAGAGTTCCGCCTTCCCGGTCAGGAACTCGACCTTGCCCTGCTCTCGCAGCCCGTGGCGATACTCGATCTGGATGTACTCCTCCGCCGGTATCGCGAACGGGACGATCCTCCCGTTCAGCGCGGGCAGTACATCCGGCGCCAGTAGCCCCAACGTCGTCGCGAGCATCATCCCGATCTGCGCGTGGTGGCCACACGCGTGAGCCGCGCCCGTCTGCGCATCCGCGTTCGGGTGGTCCGGCACCACCAGCGAGTCAAGCTCGCCGATCACCGCCACCGTCGGCCCGTCCCCGGCGCCGCCTCGTAATTCACCTTTGACACCAGTCAGGGCCAGCTCGTCCCGATACGGGATCCCTAACCCTCGGAACCACTCCGACACGACCGCGGCCGTCCGCTGCTCGCGGAAGCCCGGCTCCGGATGCTCCCCGATCGCTCTTGCGACCTGGATCACCTCGTCCCCGCGTCGGTCGATCTCCTCGGAGACCGTTCGCTTCAGTTCGTCGCGAGTCGGTGACATCGTTGACCTTCCTCTCAAAAGCGAAGGGGCACACGGTCGTGCGCCCCTTTCGTCACCGAATTCGTTTCGGGCTAGGAGACGTTTTCGGCGTAGTCCATCCCGGCCATGCCCGTCTCCACGAAATGCTTGTACTCGTCGTCGGAATATCCGGCGACCTCTTTGTAGACGTACTCATTGTCCTGGCCGAGGAGCACCGCATGTCTGCGGATCTCGTTCGGCGTCTTGGAGAGCTTCACCCCGTACGTCGGATTCTGGTGGGTCCCCGCCTCCGGGTGCGTCACTTCCTGGAAGAACCCTCGTTCCTTCACGTGCGGGTCGTTCAATACGTCCCGCTCGTTCATGATCATCCCGGCGGCGATGCCGGCGTCCTGCAAGCGATGCGCCAGTTCGGACGGGTCCTTGTCCGCGGTCCACTGGGAGATCAGGGCATCCAGCTCGCTCCGGTGCTTCCATCGCTCCAGAGCCCCGCTGAAACGCGCGTCGAGCGCGAGTCCGGGAGCCTCCATGATTCCGCACAGGGCCTGGAACTCGGCATCGCTTCGGCAAACGATCGTCACCCACCGCTCCGTCTCACCCGGAACCCCTCCCTCCGCGTCCTTACACCGATACGCCTGGTGCGGAGCGAAGTACGGGTGTTGGTTCCCAAGCTGCGTATGGACGCGCTCGTTCATCGTGTAGTCCATCACGAACTCGCCCATCAACGGAATGAAGTTCTCCGCCGTCGGGGCCTCGATCATCACACCCTTCCCGGTCTTGTTCCGGTAGCGAAGGCCCATGAGAAATGCGAGCGCCCCGCCGATTCCACCGGCGGCGTCGCTCGGTACGCCGCTGGGACCCCTCGAGGGATCTTCATTTGGGTACGTCCGGAGCAAGGGATGGCCGGCAAGCGCCTCCATGTGATTGCCCCAGGTCCGGTAGTTCTTGTACGGCCCTTCGATGCCGAACGCGGGTTGCCGGATTAGGATCAACCGTGGATTGATCTCCGAAAGTCGCTCCCACGTCACGCCCAGGCGTTCCATGCTGATGGCGACGTTGTTCTCGATCAGACCGTCCGAATTCTTTATGAGCCGTTCGAAGATCTCCTGCCCCTCCGAGACGGTCATGTCCAGCGTCACCGACTTCTTGTTGCGGGCGTGGGCGTTGAAGATGGCGTTCCGGTTCCACGGGCGTTCGCCTGGTTCGTCGTCGGGATACCCCATTCCACCGGCCCGAAGCGCGACCATCGCCTTCGGCGGGCGCGCCATCGTGCCACGGGAACTCGTCGCGAAATGGCTAGTCGACTCGATCCGGATGACCTCCGCACCCCAATCCGCCAGGTGCATGGTCCCGTATGGGCCGGCCCAGACAACCGTGATATCAAGGATTCGCAACCCCTCGAGGGGAAGCTTCTTGCGCCCGTTAGTTCCATTCGTCATCGTTCTCAGTCCTCCTACACGCTCGCGGCGGTCACGGAGTGTTTCTTCTTTTCTAGATGGTCCCCTGAGCGCGCAAGCCGGCGATGTCCTCGGGTGCCCGTCCAAGCTCTGTCAGGATCTCGCTTGTGTGTTGGCCAAGCAGCGGTGCCGGTCGACGCTCCGGCATCGCCTCTCCGTCTTCGGTGTGGATACGGAAGTGGTAGCCCGGGTACTTCACCGGCCCGGTCTCCGGGTGATCGATCATCTGCCAGTAGCCGCGCTCGTCGAAGCGCTCGTCGTTCACCAGGTCCTCGATCGTGTTCATCGGCCCACCAAGGACACTGAACTCCATGCACTTCTCCTGGATTTGCGCCTTGGTCCGCTCAAGCGTCCAGGGAATCAACAGAGCTTCGAATTCCTCCGCTGCCTCTGGTCGCGAACGCGCCGCAACCGTGTTCCACTCCGGCATCTCCAGGAGGTACTCCGCGTCGATCATCCGGGCAATGTTCGGGAACATCACGGGCCCACCGGTCAGCATGAAATGCCCATCGAGACACGGGAGAGTGCCACTACCCAGTCCCAGTTGCCCGGCTGCTCCCAGGCGCTCCGGGACCTTGTCGTTGTACTGGAACCCCAGGAGCCGCAACATCCTGGAATCGATCGACTGGAGCATGAGTTCGAACGCACTGGCGTCGATCTGCTCTCCCTCGCCACTCAGGTCTGCGTTCACGAGCGCGATCGCCGTCGCAAGCGCCGACGCATACCCGACGTGATAGCTGGTCATGCGGCCGGTCGTCTTCAGCGGCTCCAACTCTGGGTCGCCGGAACCAGACATGTTGCCGCCCATTCCGTACAGCGTCAGGTCGGTCGCCTGCCAGTCCCGGTACGGGCCCGTTTGACCGAAGTTGCTGATCGACGTCATCACGAGCTTCGGATTGACCTCGCTCAGAACGTCGTAGGTGAGTCCGAGCCCCTCCATGACTCCCGGCGAGAAGTTCTCGACCAAGATGTCCGCGCCCTTGACCAGTTCCTTGAGGATCGACTTCCCATCCTCGGTCCGGAGGTTGAGCGTCACTGACCGTTTGTTCGTATTGAGAAAGAGGAAGACGCCGCTCTTTTCGAGACCGGGGTCGTCCTTGTGGAATGGCGGCATCCGACGTGCCGGGTCCCCGGCTCCCGGCTCCTCGATCTTGATCACGTCCGCGCCGTAGTCGGACATGATTCGGGTGCAGAACGGTCCGGCGGTGAAGCGCGTCAGATCGACCACGCGAACGCCGTCCATTGGCATCAGCATCGTGTTCAGACCCCCCAGTACAAACCTAACGCCTTCGTCACTCCCCGAAACGACAGCGCTTGGGCGGCATTATTACACCGGGTTAACTAGGGGGTAAAGCCAGTGGGCGAACGCACAATCGTGGCCCTACCCAGGCCGAATGGTCATGGGACTTCCGGGGCGAAATCCATGCCGATCTGGCCCTTCTCCTCGAGGTCCCGATACTCATCGTCCGTGTAGCCAAGCACGGTCTTGTACACGTACTCGTTGTCCTGTCCCAGGAGCGGCGCGTGGCGTCGGGGGGTGTCGTTCGGCGTCTGGCTGGCCTTCCAGGCCGGACCGACGTGCCGGTAATTCCCCGCCTCCGGGTGATCGAGCGAATGCCAGAAACCGCGCTCGTGGAGATGACGGTCTTCCAGCGCATCCCGTTCGTTCATCACGACGCCCGATGGGACACCGGCCGCCTGGAGACGTTCAACTAGCCAGTGAGGTTGCCGGGTTCCAGTCCACTCTCC
>CAZIBZ010000272.1:0-4426 GCA_964537445.1 uncultured Dehalococcoidia bacterium
TTGAGGAAACTCGGAGTCACGACGTACCGGGCAGCACTGTGGGCGTTTCCACGCCGTTATCTGGATGTCCGCCGTATCGCAGACCTCGAAGCGGGAGTCGAGCACGCGATCGTCGTCACGGTCGTCCGCTCGAACGCGCGGCGGTTCGGAGGTAGACGGCTTCAGACCACCGAGGCGATCGTTGAAGATGAATCCGGCTCGATCAATGCGATCTGGTTCGGCCAAACATGGATCGTCCGCTCACTCACCCCCCGCAAGCGCCTCCTCCTGACCGGGCGGCTGGGCGAGTTCCGCCGGAACGTTCAGTTCGCGGTGGCTTCGCAGGAACCGCTGACGGACTCCTACTCTGTCAACCTGGGCGACCTCGTCCCCATCTACCCATTGACGGTGGGAGTCACGCAGCGAGGGATGCGGTTGGTAGTGCTGCCAGCGGCGGAGCGGGCCCTCTCGCTTGTTTCCGACTACCTCCCGGCAACCGTCCGCGAGTCTGCGGGGCTGCCCGGACTCCAGGGCGCGCTCAGGACGCTCCACCGGCCAAAGGATCGAGCCGATGAAACCTCCGCAAGGCGCAGGTTGGCATTCGACGAACTCTTCCTGCTCCAGCTTGGTCTGCTACGCCGCAGACTGACCCGCCAGCAACAACTCGGGGCCCCGATCCGCACGGACCGCCCCGCCCTCGATCGCTTCGTCTCCGCGCTCCCGTTCGAGTTGACCGGCGATCAGTCCAAGGTCTTGAACGAGGTCCTGACCGATATCGGACGCGCTGCCCCGATGCACCGCCTGCTTCAGGGCGACGTCGGCAGCGGAAAGACGGCGGTGGCCGCGGCGGCACTCGTTACGGCCGCTGCGAACGGGTTCCAGGGTGCCATGATGGCCCCCACCGAGATTTTGGCCGAGCAGCACATGCGGACCTTGACCGAGCTGTTCAGCGTCGGCCAACGGGAGAGCGACGATGGTGGGCCCTATCGGGGTTTCTCCGGGTTGATCGACGGTCGGCCCCTGCGGGTCGCGCTCTTGACCGGCAGCATGGCGGCCGGGACGAAGGATTCGCTTCAGAAGCTCATCGCCGCAGGTGACGTCGATATCGCAATCGGGACTCACGCGCTGATCCAGGCGAGCGTCTCGTTCTCGAATCTCGGCCTCGCGGTCGTGGACGAGCAACACCGGTTCGGCGTCGAGCAGAGGGCATCGCTGCGAAACAAGGGGATGGCACCACATCTGCTCGTGATGACCGCCACGCCGATCCCTCGTTCGCTGGCCCTTGGGATCTTCGGCGATCTCGACGTCTCCACGATCCGCGAGATGCCGCCGGGACGCCCACCGATCGAGACACGGGCCATCGAATCGCTCGAACAACACGGCGCCTACTCGCTGATCCGAGACGAAGCTCGTGCGGGAAGACAGACCTTCGTCATCTGTCCTTTGGTCGAGGAGAGCGATGCCGTCGAGGCCCGGGCCGCAGTCGCCGAGCACGAGAGGCTCTCCACACAGGTCTTTCCCGAACTCGAGGTCGGCCTGCTCCACGGGCGGATGTCCTCGAAGGACAAGGACGCGGTGATGACCCGGTTCCACGGCGGTGAGATCGACGTGCTCGTTTCCACTGCCGTCGTCGAAGTCGGTATCGACGTCCCAAATGCGACGGTGATGATGATCGAAGGTGCAGATCGTTTCGGTCTGGCACAGCTCCATCAGTACCGCGGGCGGGTCGGCAGGGGTGCACACAAGAGCTACTGCATCCTGGTCGGGGATTCGGAGTCACCCGAAGCACAGGAGCGCCTGCAGGTCGTCGCCACCACGTCGGACGGGTTCAAGCTCGCAGAGGAAGACCTCCGGCTACGTGGACCCGGAGAGTTCTTCGGAACGCGTCAGAGCGGTTTGCCCGACCTCTCCGCGGCGTCGCTGTCCGACCTGCCGTTACTCGAGGAAGCAAGAGATCACGCGCTCGAACTCACTCGCGACGACCCGTTGTTGCAGGCGGCCGAGCACGTGCCTCTTCGTCAGGAGGTCGACCGCTTCTGGAGCCGGGCGGGCGAGAACTTCGGCACCAGCGGCTAACTCTCTCCGGCCCTCTGGACCGCGGCGGTGCCCACCCGTTTCGCGTACTCTCCACACGATGCTTCCTCAGCGGCAACTCGGCAACACAGGCCTGTCCATCAGCCCGATCGCGTTCGGGTGTGGCAACGTCGGCGGCCTCTTCACAACCGAGGGTCGGACCGACGAACAGTCGGAAGCCTTGCAGCGGGCGTGGGACCTGGGCGTTACGTGGTTCGACACCGCCCCCCAATACGGGAACGGTCGGTCCGAGAGGAATCTAGGCGCCGCCCTACGGAGCACGGGATTGATCGACGAGGCCGTCGTTTCGACGAAGGTCCGGGTCACCGAGGACGATTTGCGCAGCGACATGCGCAGCGCGATCATGCGCTCCGCCGAGGCCAGCCTCGAGCGCCTCGGAATTAACCGCATCGGCGTCTTCCAGCTGCACAACCGGGTGACCGGGGTCCGAGGTACGGAGCCGGACGCGCTGAGCATGGAGGACGTGCTGGGGGAAAACGGCGTTCTCGAAACGCTCGAACGTCTGCGATCGGAGGGCACCTGCCGGGCCATCGGCATGACCGCGCTCGGCGAGACGGACGCTCTCCGGATCGTGGTTCAGGGTGCGGGGTTCCAGACGGCACAGGTCTACTACAACCTGCTGAACCCCACGGCCGCAGATCGCCGACCGGACGAACTCCCCGTTCAGGACTACGGCCAACTGCTCGATCACATGGCGGAGCGAAAGATGGGTGTCCTCGCGATCCGTGTGATGGCAGCCGGGGCCCTGGCCGACACGCCCCCAGAAACTCCACGAGGTGGTCCGGCACTCTCCCCCGGATCCGAATTCTCGAAGGACGTCGAACGCGCCTCCGCGCTGGTCCCGCTGGCTCACGAACACGAGACAACCGTTTCCCGGGCCGCTTTACGGTTCGCGTTGCACGACGAACGCGTGACCGGGGTCCTGATCGGCGTATCGAACGTCGGACAGGTCGAGGAGGCGTTGGAGGCGGTCGAAGAAGGGCCGCTCCAGGGCGGCTTCTTCAAAGCGTGGCGAACCCTCTTGGAGTCCGATTTCGGCCGCCGTTCGGAGGAAAACGACTCTGGATAATGCGCGCGCTCGTGGGCAGACCAGCCGGCGCGGAGCCCAGCGCGGCACGTCTTTCTTGTTCCTGACTCTCGTCGCGTTTGTCGCTATTGCGATGGCATGCGAAGCGTCAACATCACAGGACCGCGACGGAACGAGCCTGGAGAGCAACCAGGCCTCTTCGACCGACGCGGGGTCGTCCACGGCCACCGATCCCTCGGTGATCTGAACTCCCGGCTCCATCATGCCCCTGACGATCGTCACTGCCGACCCAACCTCGGTACCCGCTGGCGAACCTGCTTCACCGGTGCCAGAGGCCACATTAATGCCCACTCCCCCGCCATCGCCCACTCCGGTCGCGGTACTCCGTTGCCCGGCGCCGGATCTCGTCGAGACCGCACCGCCGGGGAACCGGCTTCGTATCGATTCACCACCGGGCAGCATCGTATTTATCGACGCGCATGAACTCGTCCCACAAGCGCCGACAGACGACGAACTCGAGTACGAGTGGCGACAGATCACGATGGAGCAGGACTCACTCGAGTACGTCACCAACCGTCCGATCGACCTCGGTGGCTCCGACTCGTCTCGAGCGACTTTCGTGCCCGAAGTGCCCGGCCTCTATCGGCTCGAGGTCTCGATTCGTTCGGGAAGTTCGGGCCCGACGACCGGACAGGTGGACGTCTACGTGACCGGTTCTATCCGGTCCCGTCTCGACGTGCTCGGCATCGCGTTCCCGGACGTCTTCGGTTCGCTCGGTGGCCCGGAGTTCGACGTCGCTCCGGAGGACCCGGAGTGCCGGGCAATCGCCCTCGACCACGCATACTCGGTCACCGACCGTTTGCTTGCCAACTGGGTCGGCTTTACTCCGGCGACGTTCTTGATCGAACTCGATCCTCTCCGATACGAGACTGCACACACCGCTCTTTCGTTGACCGATGATGCCTACTACGCCGCGCTGGTGGGAGCAGCGCGATCGCGCGGCCTGTCGGTGTGGCAGGCAGAGCAGGACGCCCCGCACTTCGAACTCCCGGAGGGGGATTGGGAGGAAGCGCTGCGGTTGCACGGAGAGAGCGCCGTCTATTGGGACGCATGGTTCACTGCCTGGCAGGATTGGGTCGTTCCCCGCGCCGCCCGTGCCGAACGGAATGGGGTCGAACTCTTTACCCCGTTCGTCTGGACAAGCGGCACGTTGGCCCGAGACGTCTACCCGGACTACGAGCGTCGCTGGCGAGAGATGATTGCGGCCGTCAGGGAGGTCTATTCGGGCGACGTGGGTATCGCGCTGATCGGTCATCTTGATGACCG
>CAZIBZ010000273.1:0-10478 GCA_964537445.1 uncultured Dehalococcoidia bacterium
AACGACATAGCTCGTGCGGTCGTGTTTCTTGCGAGCGAGGCTTCGGAGATGATCGTTGGCCAGACGATCGTGGTCGATGGCGGCATGGGGCTGGTCTGGAGGACGGGGTAGGCGCAGAACAACGGGGGTTTCTCTATCCCCTGTTAGACTTATCGCCGCTCTCGGCCAGGAGAGCTGACCGACGCAGGGATGCGACTCAGGGGGCGATGGGAATGCCAAAGATTCGAGCGAACGGAATCGAGATCGCGTACGACCGAGCGGGCCACGGACACCATGACGACGACGTCCCAATGGTCCTGATCCATGGATTCCCGTACAACCGGGCGATGTGGGACGAGCAATTGAGCGAACTCACCGAGGAGTTCGACATCATCACCTACGACCTTCGAGGTCACGGAGAATCGGAGGCCACCGGCGGCACGTACTCCATGGAGTTGCTGGCGGACGACTTGAAGGGCCTCTTGGACGGACTTGGTCTCGAACAGGTCGTGGTCGGCGGTTTCTCCATGGGCGGGTACGTCGCCCTGGCTTTCTACAAGGAATACCCGGAAAGCGTGCAGAAACTTCTGCTTCTGGACACTCGGCACCCGGGTGACTCCGAACAGGCCGCTCAGGGCCGCGAGCAGTTGGCGCAGGCGGTCGAACGCGACGGTGTAGCCGGTCTCGCGGATTCCCTTCCGACGCGGATGTTGACCGCGGCCACTGTCTCGAATCGGCCAGAGATCGTCGCGAAGGCACGCGACATGATCCTGACAGCCTCCCCGCAAGGGGTCGCTGGTGCGGCGCGCGGGATGGCGGTTCGCGCCGACCAGACGGACCTCCTGGCGAACATCAACGTCAAAACGTTGGTGCTCGTCGGAGAAGAGGACGGGATAACTCCGCCGGCTGACGCCGAACAGATGGCGGCGACCATTCCTGACGCCAAGCTGGTGAAGCTGGCTGGCGCGGCCCACCTTTCCAACATGGAAGAGGCCCACGAGTTCAGTGAGGCGGTTCACGACTTCATGCACGACTGACCCCGAAGTCGCGTTGCCGCTTCGGCGCGATTTGCGTAGGATTCAAAGAGCGAACCGATCGAGCTGAGGCAAGCTTGAACCAGAAAGACTTCCAGAGTCAGGCAGTAAGGGTATTCAAAGCCCTTTCGGATCCAACGCGGTACGAAATGGTGCGCATGCTCGCGTCGAATGGCGAAGTGAGCTGTCAAACGTTTCAGGAGACATTCAGGCTCAGCCCCTCAGCGCTCTCGCATCACTACCGGGTGCTTGAGAACGCTGGCCTGACTTCAACTCGCAGGGACAGGCAATACCTGTTCCACGAGTTGGACAGCGGGACGTTGCATCGATTCGTCCCGGATTTCCTGGAGACTCACGCGGCTACAACCGCGAACTAGGCACGCTCGCTGGTCCGGCGGATCGCTGGCTCAGCCTCGCTCGTACGACTTGAGGACTCGGCCTGGCCTTGTCGCCGTGTGTTCGCCGTCCCGTATTACCGCTTCCCCGTTCACAAACACATGGTCGATCCCGACGGGGAATCGATGGGGTTGGTCGTAAGTACTGGTGCCGGCCACTCGATCTTCATCGAAGACAACGATATCCGCGAACATCCCGGGCCGCAGTATCCCGCGGTCCCGGATCCCGAGCCTTTGCGCTCCCAGTGAGGTTGCTTTCCGGATGGCCTCCTCCAACGCGATGACCTTGCGCTCACGAACGTAGGTCCCGAGCAGCCGTGGGAACGTTCCGTAGTACCGGGGGTGAGGGTGCGCCAGGCCCAATGGGCCGTCAGGTCGGACCGCCGAGCCATCCGTGCAGACACTCACCCACGGCATACGCATCAGGTCCGTGATGTCGTCTTCGGCCATCCAGTAGAACATCGACGTCACCGTTCCACCTTCTTCGACCAGGAGGTCGAAAAACGTCTCGACGGGCTCGGCGCCACGCTCGCGCGCGATATCCGTGATCGTCTTTCCCTGGAGCCCGCGGTTCGCGTCCGTGACGACCGTGGATACGACCACGCCATCCCACTCACCTCGGGTCTCTTTCAGCCAGGAACCCGGCCAGCCGCCGGCCAACTCCGCGCGGATCCGTTGGCGAAGTTCCGGATTACGGAGACGGTCCACCATCGCGCCCGTGCCACCCTGCCGGGACAGTACGGCATACAGTTGGACAACGCGGCCGACCCGTACTCATAACGGGTACTGGCTGGCCGTGATATCGACCCCGCGGGACCTCGCGCCTTCGACGACCCCGATCACCAGCGGGACCAACCGACGCCAGTTGTGCTCGCCAGCGACCTTGATGTGGAAGACTTCGACCGGGCACCCGGAACCCTCGCCCACGTCGATGAGTTCCTGTAGCGCTTCCAGGACATTGTCGCCTTCACCGCGAAGGTGCCTGGTGTACACCCCGCCCTTCGACGCGACCACCTTGCACAGCTCGACGAACTCCGCGGTCTCCGCATAGTTCCCGGGCGGGTGCGACAGCGAGCTGGAGAGGCCGAACGCGCCATCGTCCATCGCCTCCGCCACCAGGCGCTTCATCTGTTCCAGCTCCCCATCGGTTGGCGTCCGGGGTTCGTTTCCGAACACGGACTGCCGGACGGTCGAGTGGCCGACGTAGCAAACGAGGTTGGGTGATATTCCCTGCGACTCGACCCTCGTGAAGTACTCCGCGAGCGTCGTCCAGTCGGCTTCCAGCCCGTACTGGCGCAACGATCGATCGGTCTCCTGACGGGCCAGGCCGTGGATGGGAGCCGGTGAGGTGCTCTCTCCGGTCACGTCCGTTGTGATTCCCTGACGGATCTTGCTGTGTCCCTCGCCATCCACCAGGAGCGGATATTCGGAGTGGGAATGCATATCGAAGAACCCGGGGCAGACGATCGCTCCTGCGCATCGATCGTGTGTTGCGTGCCGGCGTCAGCGAGGCGCGGTCCGATTTCAGCGATGCGATCTTCGACGATTCGAACGTCTCCCCGGTACCAGGGGTTGCCGGTGCCGTCCACGATGCGCCCGTTTCGGATAAGGATCTCGGCCATTTCGGCATTCCTTCCTCGCAGTTGTTGAATCGCATCCTGTGAGCGACCGGGCGACGTGTCAATGGTGGCCGGAGGGTGGGATATGTCTTGCCTAACTCGAAGGCGATGCTATGTTCGTATCCGTTCCGAACCTGGCGATCCGGCGGAGTGGGATGTGACGTCGAAACCAACACTTGCGGACATCACCTCGGGTTTCGAATTTCGTCCGGTACTGGTCGATGTCTCCGCAGAGCGAGTCCAGCAATATCTGGACGTGCTCGAAGCAACCCCGCTCGAACCTACCGCTCGATGGGTCCCTTCTGAAGCGGCTATCACGTTCGCACTGGGCGCTTTACTCGACCAGTTCGATCTGCCCGCCGGAACCGTGCATACCACGCAGGACGTTCGTGTAGAGCGCCCATTACGCCTGGGGGCCGAGGTGGTATCGAGGGCGAAGGTTTCCAACAGAACTCACCGAGGTGAGATGGCCGTGATCCTTCTCGAGATCTCTTTATCGACCCCTCGAGACTCGAACGACAAAGCAATGATCGGCACTTCCACGCTGCTGCTACAGGAGCCCTCGTGACCTCGAACCACGGTGGCCCGGACGGCATGCACCCGTTTCAACGGCCGGTGACGCAGGACATGGTCAACGCCTACGCGGACATTTCCGGTGACCGAAATCCCATTCACCTGGACCCCGCATTCGCCGCGGGAACACAGTTCGGCGGCATCGTCGCCCATGGCATGGTGCTGTACGGGTTCATGTGTGACGCGATGAGGCATGCGCATCCGGATGCCTGGGAGTCCACCGGGAGGATGCGTGCCCGTTTCCGGGACCCGGCGCGGCCCGGAGACGTCATCACGGTGACGGGAATCTTGTCGGGGTCCGGGACAGTCGAGGCCGAGGACAGCACAATCGTCCGGTATTCTCTCGAATGCAAGGAGTCCGATGGCCGGGTGCTGGCCACCGGAAACGCGGAAGTTACGATAGCGTCTCATGGGTCAAGCGCGGGCGAACGGTCGATGGGCTCGGAGGAACGGAGCGTTGACGAGTAAGGGCGAGAGCGAGGACGCGCCGGTGCGCGTCGCAGTCGACGCGATGGGCGGTGATCATGCGCCAGAGGAAGTCATAGCCGGGGCCGTTGAGGCTGCCCGCGAAGACGGAACAGCGATCCTGCTGGTCGGTCCACCTGAAGCAGTTCGGGCTGAACTCGAGAAGCACGACGCCAGCCAACTCCCCGTGACCGTGATCCCATCTGAAGGGCCGGTGG
Organism: uncultured Dehalococcoidia bacterium; assembly: GCA_964537445.1. GTDB lineage: Bacteria > Chloroflexota > Dehalococcoidia > UBA6926 > UBA6926 > JASLZO01. The sequence continues at coordinate 4,284 of CAZIBZ010000273.1, forward strand.
AAGAATCGGAGCAGCCTGCCCTCGCGCTGCGAAGACGTCCTCACGCATCGATCGCGGTGGCAACCAACCTCGTGAAAGAAGGGAAGGCAGACGCCGTTGTGAGCGTCGGATCGACCGGCGCAACGATGGCCGCCGCATTCTTCTCTTTCGGCCTGGTCGAAGGGCTGGAGCGACCGGTGCTTGGAGGCCCATTTCTCGGGTACACGCCCCAGGTGATCACCGTGGACATGGGTATCAACGTAGAGGCTCGGCCTGCCCAGTTCCTCGACTTTGCCGCCATCGGCGTTGCCGTAGCCAGGAGTTACGCGGGCGTCCCCGATCCCACGGTCGCGCTGCTGAACGTCGGAGCGGAAGAATCGAAGGGAACGAAACAGGTCCGGGAAGCCTATGAGCTGCTGAAAAACAGCAACTTCAAGTTCATCGGGAACGTCGAAGCGCACGAGGTCATCCAGGCCAAGGCAAACGTCGTTCTGTGCGATGGGTTCGTTGGAAACGTCATGTTGAAGACGGCCGAGGGACTCGCCGAAGTCGTCGCGAAGGACGTCGGTCGCCAACTACTGGCCCATCTGCCGATGGAAGACGCGCAACGCATCGGTCGGGATCTCTACCGCAAGATGAGCGTGCTCGACTCTTCGGGCGCTCCGGTCCTGGGTGTGAACGGGATCGCTATCGTCGGCCACGGACGGGCACGCGCTTCGGCGGTGCGAGGAGCGATCCAATCGGCCGTCGCCATGCGCAGAACCGGAACGATCGACGCCGTCCAGCAGGAACTCGCCAAGGTCCACCGCGACGTGGCGCAGGTCTGACGCTGCATACGGATCTCTAGATCGGAAGCGAACACCCGTGGCTCAATCCGAACCAACACGAACTGAAGAGGGCACTCATGAACTCGCTGGACGCGTCGCGCTCGTAACGGGTGGAGGTCGCGGGATCGGCAAGGCCATCGCGATGAAACTGGCCACGATGGGCGCCGACGTTGCGGTGAACTACAACGAGAGCGCCGATGCAGCCGAAAAGGTCGTGGGCGAATTACGCGACCTCGGAGTCCGCGCGGAGTCGTACCACGCCGATATCACCAGCACCGAGCAGATCGACGCCATGTTCGACTCGGCGATCGAGGAGTTCGGCAAGGTCGACATCCTGATCAATAACGCCGGCATCATCAAAGACCGATTGTTGATTCGCATGACAGACGATGATTGGGACCGAGTCGTCGCGACCGATCTCCGGGGAGCCTTCGTGTGCACGCGCGCGGCTGCCCGGTCCATGATGAAGACGCGGTGGGGCCGGATCATCAATATCTCATCCGTTGTCGCGTTGGCGGGGAACCCCGGGCAAGCGAACTACGCGGCCGCGAAATCCGGGCTCAATGGCTTCACCATGAGCGTCGCGAAGGAACTCGCCCCACGAAATGTCACCGCGAACATCGTCGCGCCGGGCTACATCACGACCGACGTCACGGACGCACTCTCAGACGAAGTGAAGAAGCAGTTGACCGACCACATTCCACTCGGTCGTCGGGGGGAAGCGTGGGAGGTTGCCGAACTTGTGGGGTTCCTTTGCACTCCACGAGCCAGTTATATCACCGGGCAGGTGCTCGCGATCGACGGCGGACTGGCGCTGACCGGATGACTCCCGCCGCACGGTTGCGCACGTGACTCTCTACGACATCTCAGTCCCGCTTCGCCCGCCCATCCAGGGAACGCATGTGTACCCGGGCGATGTTCCTTTTTCCGTCACGCAGGTGAAAACGGTCCACAAAGACGGGGTCAACCTCTGCCAGATGGAGATCGGGTCGCACAGTGGCACGCATGTCGACGTCCCGGCACACCTGAGCGACGGAGGGATGGCGACGGAGGGATTTCCGCTCGACTATCTGGTCGGGCCTGCCTGGGTCGCTGACTGCACTGATGTGACCGAGGGCGAAGCTATCACACTCGAGCGACTGAACGCCCTCGGCATCGAAGGATCCCCAGAGCGGATCCTGTTCAAGACTCGAAACTCCGACCTGTGGAAGAGAGACAACTTCCAGATGCGGTACGTATACCTGGGCGGCGACGCAGCGCGTGCTCTGGCGGAGCGTGGAGTCAAAGCGGTCGGAATCGACTACCTGTCCGTAGATCGTTACGGCGCGCCCGAATTGGAAACGCACCGGTTGTTGATGGGTGCCGGCACGATCATCATCGAAGGGATCGACCTTTCTGGGGTCGAAGCAGACCGGGCTTATGACCTCGCTTGCCTTCCGTTGAAAGTAGCCGGCCTGGATGGCGCGCCGGCCCGGGCTTTGCTGCGGGACTGACCTCCGCCGCGAGATAAGCAAAAGGGGCGCCCATATAGGACGCCCCTTGCCGGGGGAAGCGATCCGGCTGGATTAGCCGGTCGTCACAGGTATCTTCTTCGTCCGCTCTACGATCGTCTTCGGCAGCGTCAGGGTCAGCACGCCGTCCTTGTGTTCAGCAACCGCCTGTTCCGTGTCAACCTCGGCCGGCAGGAGAACGCTACGGGTCAACTGGCCATGGTGGCGCTCGCGAAGGACGTACTTGCCATCCCCGTCAGTCTCAGTCGAGCCCTCCGATTGCGCGGTCACGGTCACAACACGATCGGTGATCGAGATGTCGACGTTTTCGGGCTTGAATCCCGGCAGCGACGCCGTCATCACGAACTGCTCATCCTGGTCGGCCACGTCGAGCGCCAGATTCCCAGATCCGATGCTTCCGACCGGTCGCGTTCGCGGACGAGCGATGTCGAAGTCGCTGAAAAAGCGGTCGAACCCCCGGAAACCGCGTCTGCCGTGCCACGGGTTTCGTCGTACCAGTACCATCCAAAGCCTCCTATTTCCGTTATCTGATAATATCGTTATCAGCTTTTCTCTCAGTATGCCGAATATAGAGCGCCTGTCAAGGGGCTCTATTGACCTCGCTCTGTCGAACTTCGAAGGCGAGTTGAAGCTGGTCCAGAATCGATGTGCTACCGGCAACAGCTGGCTGGCGGTCACGGTTATCGGCACCGACGGAAACCGTGACGGGATCGGCGCACGCCTCACGCTCGAAATCCAGGATTGACCCAGATCCGGGAGATTGTGGCGGTTCGAGCCAGATGGGCCAGAGCGCCATGGCCGCTCATTTTGGCCTTGGGAGCGTGTCCATCATCGACTCGCTGACCATCCAGTGGCCGTCCGCGCAGTACAGCCACTGACCGACTTCCGGTCAACCAGAGCCTGAACCAGACCGAACCCAATCGGTAACCGAACCTCGTGCCGTCGGGGGCGTAGACTCAAGTGCGCAGGCCCGTCACTTCGGTGATGAGCCCTTTTTGGCGTGTGCTGATTTGCGTGAGGAGGGGTTTTGAGCCTATCCGGCATCCTTGATGCGGTTCGACGACGGGGTTCGTACCGGCGGTTGGTGGAGACGTTGCGATCCGGCGGTCCCAATCCTGTCGTGCTCGACCCCCTCGACGGCGCGAAGCCATACTTGGTTGCGGCGCTGTGGAGGGACCTCGGCCGACCGCTTCTCTGGCTGCTCCCCGGGCCGGAAGATGCTCGGGCTGCTTTCGATCACCTCGCGCCGTATCTTCCGACCTCCAGTGACGCGGAGACGGAACGATCTCTCGCGTTCCTGTTCCCGGAACCCGACTCGCTCCCATACGAACGGCTTGCCAGCGACGCGACAACCTCCCGGGACCGCCTGGGAGCTCTCGCGGCTCTGGCCGAAAGCAGGAGCGTGGCCATGACGAGTCCTCTGGCGAAGAAGGGGCACAAGAGACCAGCAAGGGACGGGCGCCCGATCGATGAACTCCAGGGTTCGATCAGACCTGACTTTGCCCCGTTGATCATCGCCAGTGGCCACGCAGCGATCCAGACGACGCTCCCGCCGGAAGTGATGCAAGAGGCGGCGCATACGCTCCGGCTCGGAGATTCGTTCGTGATCGAAGATGTCGCGAGACGCTGGGTTGATCTGGGCTACGAAGCGGTACCCGCCGTGGAGTTCCCGGGCTCCTTCAGCCGCCGGGGAGGCATCATCGATGTCTGGTCACCCGGCTCGGACTCTCCGGCTCGGATCGAGCTGTTCGGGCCCGTGATCGAAAGTATCCGTCGATTCGATCCTGCGACCCAGCGCTCTTTCAACAATGTTGAATCGGTCTCGATCACTACGGCCCGAGAACTGCTCCCCGCACTGATGCCCTCGGGGCCCACCAGCATCGATCGCTCGACGATGGACGCCGGCGACCCTGGTGGATTCCTCGGGGACCTGGCTCGGCTGGCTGAAGGAGCCCTGTTCCCCGGTTCCGAATTCTTCTCCCCGATGTTCCAGAACACGACGCTCCTGGATCACCTCCCGACCGAGACCGTCGTCATCATCGACCGCCCTGCCCGCTTGCACGTCACCCTGACCGAGCTGGCGGCCCGTGGCGACGAGATTCGCGGAGGTCAGGTCGAGCGTGGTGTGCTTCCGAGAGATTTTCCAAGTCCGCTCGCTTCGATCGACGGGTTCGAGCGAGCCCTCGGGGATGTGCCAAGACGGGTCCATCTCGACCCATTCTCCGCGAGCGCCGGCCCCCCTGAGGACGATGCCGTACCTCGGTTCGGTTCCCTCGGGTTCGACACGCCTGATTCGTACGGCGGACAGATCCCGCGGTTGGCGCAAGATATCCGTCGCGCGCGCGACGCCGGGCAGGCGGTCGTCGTCGCTTCGCTGCAGGCCCAACGCCTCGCCGAGTTGTTGGAGGCGGAGGGGCAGGAGTTGTCGGTCCGCGACGGCGTCGACGTGATGCCCACTCCGGCGACCCTCACCGTCGTCCGGCACGCACTGAGCGAGGGGTGGTCGCTGGGCAAAGGTGGAGAGGAAGGGCCTACCGAGGGCGTTACGCTTTTCACCGACGCAGAGGTGTTCGGGATCAGCAAGCGGTCCCGACCGGCCCGGAAGCGGTCGACGCGGCGTGATTCCTTCCTTTCGGAACTCGCGGATGGAGACTACGTCGTCCACGTCGAGCATGGGATCGGGCGTTTCGATGGAACGGAGAGCCGGTCCCTGGATGGATCCGAACGCGAATACTTGATCGTCAGCTACGCGCAGGGTGATCGCCTGTATGTCCCAACGGATCAGATCGATCGAGTCACGCGGTACGTCGGTCCCGGTGGTGCGCCAACGCTCTCGAGACTCGGAACCACGGAGTGGACCTCGACCAAACGGAAGGCCAAAGAGGCCGCACTTGAATTCGCTCAAGAACTCATCCAGCTGTACGCGGCGAGGGAACTCGAACAGGGCCCGAACTTCGGCACCGACACACCATGGCAGTGGGAGATGGAAACGTCGTTCCCGTTCGAGGAAACGCCCGACCAGATGCTGGCGATCACGGACGTCAAGCATGACCTCGAAAGCCAGACCCCGATGGACCGCCTCATTTGCGGTGACGTTGGCTACGGGAAAACGGAGGTCGCACTAAGGGCTGCGTTTAAGGCGGTTCAGAACGGCGGCCAGGTCGCCATCCTGGTGCCGACGACGATCCTGGCGCAGCAACATTTCACGAACTTCCGGGAACGGCTGGAGCCGTTCCCGGTGCGCATCGAGATGCTGTCGCGTCTGCGGTCCGACGCCCAGCAACGGGAGACGGTGGCGGCACTGAAAGGGGGCAACGTCGACGTCGTCGTCGGCACCCACCGGATGCTGTCGAATGATGTTGGGTTCAAGAACCTCGAGTTGGTCATCATCGACGAGGAACAACGGTTCGGGGTCCGGCACAAGGAAGGACTGAAGCAGATGCGTGCTGGTGTGGACGTACTCACGATGACGGCCACTCCGATCCCTCGCACGCTCCACATGGCCCTGCTCGGTATCAGAGACATGAGCCGGATCGAAACGGCTCCGGAAGAACGTGTCCTGGTGATGACGTATGTAGCGGAGTCGGACGACCGTCAGATCCGAGAAGCCGTGTTGCGAGAGATGGACCGGGGTGGGCAGATCTTCTTCGTCCACAACCGGATCCAGGACATCGAACAGGTCCACAAGCATCTCCGCGAACTGATCCCGGAGGCCGCGTTCGCCGTAGCTCACGGCCGGATGCCCGCCGAGTCGCTCGAACATGTCATGGACTCGTTCTCTGAAGGCAGTTCCGATGTTCTGATCTGCACCACGATCATCCAGGCAGGACTGGACATCCCCAACGCGAACACGCTGATCGTGGACGAGGCGGACAAAC
>CAZIBZ010000274.1:0-5864 GCA_964537445.1 uncultured Dehalococcoidia bacterium
TAGGACTCGGAAGGCGTTCGCTTCCCGTAGCCGTTCTCCGTGATCACGAATAGCTGTTTCTCGGGTTGGACGATCTCCGCGCCGACGACGTGGTCATCATTCAACAGCCTGATCCCGCGGACCCCGCCTGCCGCCCGCGACCGGGACGTGAGCCTCGTCGTCTCGAAGCGAATGGCTTTCCCTTGCTCGGTGACCAAAATGACGTCCGCGCCGTCATCTGCCTTGACTACCGAAACCAGTTCGTCCCCGGCCTCCAGGTCCATGGCCCTGATGCCATTGCTTCGGATCGAGGTGAAGAGCCTCAACGGGGTCCGTTTCGCCTCTCCGAGCCGCGTCGCGAAAACAAGGAAGTCGCCCTCGGAAAGATCATCTGCTGCGATGACCGTCGTGACGCGCTCCTTCTCGTCGAGCGCACCGGTCACGTTCTGCAGGTGGATCCCACGCGCCGTGCGTGATGATTCGGCAGGAAGCTCGAAGCATCGCTTGGTCCACACGCGACCTCGGTTCGTGAAGAACAGCAGCGTGTCATGGGTATCGCAGACCACGAGTTGACGGACCGAGTCCTCATCCCGAGTCGGCATTCCCGTCACGCCGCGGCCACCGCGGCGCTGAGTCCGGAAAGTCTGGGAGGCGACGCGTTTGATGTATCCACGTTCGCTCAGCGTTACCACGACTTCCTGGTGCGGGATCAGGTCCTCACGTCGGACCTGCTCCAACTCACCCTCGATGATCTCGGTGCGGCGGCCGTCGCCGTATTTTTCCTTGATCTCCTCGGTTTCCTCACGCACCGTTCCCGTGATGCGGGTCGGCGTCGCGAGAAGGTCTTCGAGATCGGCGATCCGTTCTCTCAGTTCAGTGAGTTCATTCAAGATGGCCTGCCGTTCGAGCGCAGCCAGTCTTCGAAGTTGCATGTCCAGGATCGCCTGCGCCTGGCGTAGCGAGAGCCCGTAACGCTCGATGAGTCCGACGCGTGCCGCCTCTACATCCTCGGACCCCCGGATCAACTCGATAACGGCATCCAGGTTATCCAGGGCGACCCGCAGTCCTTCGAGGACGTGCGCCCGGTCTTCCGCTCGACGCAGCTCAAACCGCGTCCGATTGGTAACAACCTCGCGCCGGAACCGAATGAAGTGGTGGATCATCTGCCGCAGAGGCAGCACCTGCGGCTGCCCATCCACGAGCGCCAACATGTTGATATGGAACGCCTGGCGCATCGACGTGTGCTCGTAGAGGTTGTTCAGGACGACCTCAGGTTGCGCGTCACGCCGCAGTTCGATCACCACGCGCATCCCGTCCCGGTCCGACTCGTCTCTCACCTCGGAGACGCCGTCGACGCGACGCGAGCGGACCAGGTCCGCGATCTTCTCGACCAGCGCAGCTTTGTTCACCTGATACGGGAGTTCTGTGATCACGATCTGCGGGCGGCTCGCACGGGCACCGGTATCTTCGATGTCGGCGCGGGCCTCCATAATCACCTTGCCCTGCCCCGTCGCGTAGGCGCGCATGATCCCTTCTACGCCGCGGATCACGCCATGGGTCGGAAAGTCGGGGCCCTTCACGAACTGGGTGAGTTCGTCGAGCGTCGCCTCGTATGAGCCGCCGTCAGGGCTCTCCTGCCAGCGTCCGAGGGCGAACAGGACCGCGTCGCAGATCTCGGTGAGGTTGTGCGGCGGGATGTTGGTCGCCATGCCGACCGCGATGCCGGCGGCGCCGTTGATCAGCAGGCTCGGAATCTTGGCAGGGAGCACCGTCGGTTCTCGCTCGGAACCATCGAAGTTCGCAGCGAACGAGACCGTCGCGCGATCGAGGTCCACCAGCATCTCGTCAGCGATGGCCGACAGTCTCGCCTCGGTATATCGCATGGCGGCGGGTGGGTCGTTATCAACCGACCCGAAGTTTCCCTGTCCGTCCACCAGGGGGTACCGGAGCGAGAACGGCTGCGCCAGTCGGACCAGCGCCTCGTACACCGGTGAGTCGCCGTGCGGATGGTACTTCGCGATAACATCGCCAACCACCCGAGCGCTCTTCCGGTAGGGCCCGTTATTCCGCATTCCCTGGTCGTGCATCGCGTACAGCACCCGCCGCTGGACCGGCTTCATGCCGTCCCGAACGTCCGGGAGCGCGCGCGAGACGATAACGCTCATCGCGTAGTCCAGGTACGCCGTCCGCATCTGCTCTTCTAGTGCAACGTCTCGTTCGACCACTAGCCACTCCAGAAGGTGTCGTTCAGATAGGGAACGCTACGTAAGATTGTACCAGCGGGGGACTCGAATAACAACGAATCCGCCACTATATGGCGGGGCGGAATCCGGCAAAATCCCACATCTCGTGGCGCATGCCCGAAACGGGCGAATGTCGTCGGCGGTTAAGCCTTCGCCTTCGACCGTGTGCGCAGGCAGCGTGTGCACATCTTCACCTGCTGCTTGCGGCCATCGGCGCCATAGACGGAAACCCGCTGAACGTTCACGTTCCAGCGCCGGTTCGTCTTGTGGTTCGAGTGGCTCACGTTGTGACCGAACTGTGGGCCTCGGCCGCAGATGTCGCACTTCGCCATGGGTACGCCTTTGTCGAGTTCAGTGGAGTCGTAGAGGGGGGGCGGAATCACGGTCGCGCAGCAAATATGATTCCCGTTCAGATATCGTACCGTTAGGTTCGGACTCCGGCAAGGTGAGGCCAATCCTGCCGGAAGGTGTCACCCGATCGTCGGCGAGGAGGTTGGTGCTTTGGAACCGACATCCGACGCACACGGCATAACTTCAGGTGGGCGGCTGAGGGCGCTGTTCCTCGTCGCAACCGATTGGTTGGAGATCAACGTCCCCGCGGTGAACGCGCTGAACGTGTTCCCCGTGCCGGACGGCGACACAGGCACGAACATGCTCCTGACGCTCCGCTCTGGACTTCGGCACGCAAACGAGGCCCTTGATGACTCGTCTGTGTTCGGCTCCGGTCGATTCGCTGCCGAATTCGCGCGTGGCGCGCTGATGGGCGCCCGCGGAAACAGCGGCGTCATCCTCTCCCAGTATCTGACCGGGTTCGCACAGGCGCTAGACGGTGTCAACGACGCGATTCCGGCAGACATCGCCCGCGCACTCACCGAGGCCGCGGATGCGGCATATGGCGCCATGTCGAACCCGGTCGAGGGGACGATCCTGACCGTCGCCCGCGCGGCGGCGGACGGGGCATCTGCGGCAGTTGGGGAGTACACCACTGCGGACCCCGCCGCCACGCTTCTCGCTGCTGCGGAGGCAGCAGAGGCAGCCGTCGAGCGATCCCCGCAGCTGCTGCCGGTGCTTGCGGAAGCGGGAGTTGTCGATTCCGGCGGTCAAGGCCTGGCGTTGTTGCTGCGGGCCATGACGGCAACCCTGTCGGGTGACGACCTGGGACCGCCGATGGAATCGGCCGAACCGGTCACGATCGATCAGTCGTGGCTGGCCAACCAGCAACAGGAGGAGTGGGGCTACTGCACGGAATTCATCGTGCTCGATCCCCTCGTCTCGGGTGACGAGATGCGCGCCGCGATGGCCACGTTCGGCGAGTCGGAATCGATCGTCAGCGGCGACGGGATGATCCGAGTCCATATCCACACGGCTTCTCCGGAAGAGGCGCTTGGTCACGCCGAAACCACTGGCAGACTGGAACAGGTCTCGATACGCAACATGGACCAGCAGCACGAACAGTTCGTGGCAGGTCATTCGAGCGGGGTCGACGCGCCTGTCTGCGGGGTGATCGCCGTCGCCGCCGGCGTGGGGTTCGTCCGCGTCCTGCGGAGCCTCGGAGCCGGCGCCATCATCTGGGGCGGCCAGTCCATGAACCCCAGCGCGGAGGAGATTGCCGAAGCGGCCGACTCGATCCCACAAACCCAGGTGATCATTCTGCCAAACAACCGGAATATCGTCGCGACCGCAAAGCTCGCAGGAAGCATCTCGTCGAAGTCGCTGAGCGTCGTCGATTCCGTGGCGCTGCCGGAAGGTATCGCCGCGTTGCTGGCCTTCAACCCGTACGAGGATGCCCATGGCAATACGGCGAGGATGGCCGACGCCATCGGCGAGGTCATGTGGGGAGAGGTAACGCGAGCGGTTCGATCTGGCAGTAGCGGGACCGTTTCGTACGAAGAAGGGCAGGCAATCGCGCTGTTCCGCGGGGATCTGATCGCCGCGAACACCTCGGCCGAACATGCGGCGATCGATCTGATCCAAAAGATGGGACCCGAAGAAGGGTCCGTCCTCACGATCTATCACGGCGCGGGAGCGACCGCGCAAACCGCTGAAGAGGTAGCCGATCAGGTCACCCAACAGGTGCAGGAAATCGAGGTCGAGGTCGTCGAAGGTGGCCAACCGCTGTATCCGTACATCGTGTCGCTCGAATAGTGAGCGGTTCGTTCACTGAAGGCGGACCGTGACGCTCAACGAATCGACGTTTATCATCGCCACGAGGCCCTTATGACCGCACAGACCGCATCCGGCTCCACAGTCCAGGTCGTTACTGACGGTACGGCAGACCTGCCACCGGAAATTGCCGAAGAGTTCGGCATCGGAGTCGTTCCCCTGTACGTCCATTTCGGGGATGAGCAACTGCGCGGCGGCATCGATATCTCGAACGAAGATTTTTATGCGCGATTGAAGTCTTCGAAAGAGCTTCCCCGCACCTCCCAGCCGGCGCCGGCTGATTTCCTGCCGTTCTACCGCGCCGCGCTGGAAAAAGGCCCGGTGCTATCGCTGCATGTCACGGCCAAGCTCAGCGGGACGTTCAACGCGGCGTTGGTCGCCCGCCAGGAGATCCTGAACGACACCCCGGACGCCCAGATCTCGATTATTGACACGGAGCAGGTCTCGATGATGCTGGGCATCCTAGCCACGCGGGCGGTTGAGCAGGCTCGCGCCGGAAGATCGCTGGGAGAAATCACGGACTGGGTCCATGCAGCGATTCCTCGGGCGAGGACGTTGATCGTGCTGGACACGCTGGAGTTTCTGGCCAAGGGCGGGCGGTTGGGCAGAGGGCACGCGTTTCTCGGGGGGCTGCTGAACGTGAAGCCCATGCTGGAGATCCGCGGGGGTGAGGTCCATCCACTGGAGCGGGCTAGGTCGAGGAAGAAGGCCTTGGACCGGCTGGTACAACTCACTTTGAACGAAGGTCCCGCTGATCTTGCGATCGTTGCAGGAAGCACGGACCTCGATGCCGCCCGCACGGTCGCGGACAGGATCGGCGAGGGGCTGGGACAGGACGACACAGCCGTTTTTAACATCGGTCCTGTGGTTGGTACGTACGCGGGGCCGGGGTGCGTCGGCGTCGGGATCCTCAAGGCCGAGACCGCGCAGGGGCCATGACCCAAAACCTCCCCGACGATTCGCAACGGGTCGAGCGAAAGCTCGAAGCGGTCCGAAGGGTCCTGGAGCATGAGCGATCCCTGGGGTTCAAGGACTCCGCTGTGTTCGGCGGGATCGACAGCTTCTTCGAGCGATGGGTCGAAGACCCTGCCGTCCGGACCGCCCTCGAAGCCTCATCGCTGATGGGCCCAAGTCACTACGCGGACTTCGATCGCGAACAGCGAGAAGAATGGATCGCCTCGGTGATGGGGCACCTCGGTGTCACCGACGAACGTGCTGATTCCCCGCGCAGGGGCGGTCAAGCCTCGGTCGGTCAGCGAGCCCCCTTGCGGACACCGTCTCCGGCCGAATTGACCCGGGGCTCCAGCGCCACCACGGCTCGCCGAGGCGCTGCCAATCGGAGTCGCCGGGCCGCGAAGCCGTCGCCTCTGAAGGCGGCAGCCCCGGAGAAAGGCCCGTCACGTCAAACCCCTCCAGCTGCGCGCGCTCCGAAAGGGCCGCCTCCTTCATTGGATACTCCTCTCGAACTCCCGTCCAGGA
>CAZIBZ010000275.1:0-10467 GCA_964537445.1 uncultured Dehalococcoidia bacterium
CACCATGTGTGTCTTGAGTTGTCGTTCAACATGTTTCTCGAAGTCGCGCGGGCTGGCTCGATTCACGATATCTCAGATTTGACCCGAAGCCCCTGTGAAGCGGCGTTGACCCGGTCCCGATCGCGCCCGTATAGTCGGCCCGAACCACAACTGAATACGTCCGGTCAGGTGCCCCAACCCGGGGAGAATAGGGAAGGCGGTGAAAAACCGCCGCGGGTGCGCCACTGTAAGCGGGAAGAGATAGATCCCGCGAGCCAGGAGACCTGCCTGACTGGAAGGCGACCACTCTTCGCATACGAGGGGGGTAGGCCTACCGGGTCGACGGCGGTTTTGACCGGCTGGACCCTCCGGTAGCTGACCTTCAACGACGAAGAGCGTTGGAGGTTTTTTTTGCTGGAGATGGTGGCGGCTCGCACGCGGGCGATGGTGCCCCGGTTCACCGACCGTACCGGGCAAGGCGTCTTCGCGCGCACGGTGGCGGTCGTGCTGGCCCTGGGCGGAGTGCTTCTGGTCGCCGCGGCGGTTTCGGTCTCGATGGGTCCGGTCCAGATCCCCATGGGACACGTGGTTAGCGTCCTGGTCTCGACTTTCGGGATCGAAGTCGCCGAGCACACGGAGACTGAACGGCTCGTCATCGAACAATTGAGATTGCCACGTGTGGTCGTTGCTACTCTCGTTGGAGCCGCGCTGGGCGTCGCTGGGACCACGATGCAGGCTCTTTTCCGAAACCCGATGGCGGACCCGGGAATAATCGGCGTTTCGGCCGGGGGCGCCACGGGCGCGGTGCTCTCGATCGCGTTCGGAGTCCACCGCGCGTTCGGTCTCGCCCTGCCGCTGTTTTCGTTCCTTGGGGCCATGGCCGCGGCGTCCCTCGTGTACGGAATCTCCTCCGTCGGAGGCCGGATCTCGATGGTCACGTTATTGCTGGCCGGGGTAGCTGTCGGGGCGTTCCTCAGCGCAGTGGTCTCCGCGGTCGTCGTCCTGGTGCCCGAGAATGAGGGCTTGCGCCAGATACTTTTCTGGTTGGTCGGCGGGTTGGACTCGCGGTCATGGGAGCACGTCCGCGTCGCGGGACCGTTCATCGGCGTCGGAGTCCTCGTGAGTTCGCTCTTCGCTCGGGACCTGAACCTCTTCATGCTGGGCGACGACGATGCCCGATCGCTCGGCGTCAGGGTTGGCCTCGTGCGGCCCGTTCTGATCACCGCCGCGACGATGGCGACGGGAGCGGCGGTCGCTGTGAGCGGGATCATCGGGTTCGTCGGCCTGGTCGTGCCGCACATGCTCCGGATCGTGCTGGGACCGGACAACAGGGTGCTCGTCCCCGCCAGCGCGCTCGGCGGCGCCACATTCCTGTTGATCGCCGACACCGTGGCGCGAACAGCCGTGCAGCCTGCCGAGTTGCGCGTTGGCATCGTCACCGCCTTCGTGGGAGCGCCATTCTTCTTGTTCTTGCTCGTCCGAAACAAACGAAGAGTCGTCGCCCTCTGATCCGAATACAAATCAAGGAACAAGGGAGATCGAATGAGAAAGCTATTTGGTGTTGTCGCGCTGTCCTTTGCCGCCCTGATCGCCATGTCATGCGAATCGGCGGCGGAATCCGCGACAACCGTACCGGTCGCGACGAGTGTCCCTGCGACCTCGACGCCAATCCCGACCGCCACCCCGGAGCCGGTGCCGACGCTGGACGCGTTTGCTGCCGTACCGGGTATCGTCGATCCGACGAACCACGGATGGCCACGGGAAGTCGAAGGCCTGAACGGGCGGGTCTCGATCCCGGCGAAGCCCGAACGAATCATCAACGCGTCTGTTGGCCATGACGAGATCACGTTCGCGCTGGTCCCGGCCTTACGCGTCGTCGGCGTGGGGGAGTCGACCCAGAACTCGACGTACTCCAGCGTTGCCGACAAGGCAGCCGGCCTGCCCGTGGTGACGCAGGACCCGGAGACGATCGTCGCCCAGTCGCCGGACGTCATCGTGACGAGCCCGTTCTTCCCGGCGGACGGGATCGATGCTCTCGAAAGGCTTGGTATCCCGGTGGTGCAGACCGCGCTGTCCAATGATGCGGAATCGCGCATCCAGGACATCTTGCTCATTGGATACATCTACGGGGAAGAAGAGCGAGCGTTGGAATTAGCTCAAGAGGTCCAGGAACGCCTGGACCAGCTGTGGGAAGTCGTCGCCTGGGTCGGCGAAACGTCACCCAGAGTGATTGCTCTCACCAGATACTTCGACAGCATTTGGACTGCTGGCATCGATTCGACAGAGGGCGGGATCATCGAGGCGGCCGGAGCGCTCAACGTCGCGGCAGAAGCCGGGATCGAGAGCAACCAGACCACGAGCCTCGAGGGCGTCATATCGATGGAGCCCGAGATCATCATCATCCCGCAACCCGCCGAATTCGGCGCCGGTGAGTTCTTGGATGACCTGTTGGCAGACGCCTCGCTGGCCGCCGTGCCCGCGGTGCGCGACGGGCGCGTCTACGTCGTCGAGAGCAGGTATTTCACCACGCTGTCGTTCTGGAACTTGATCGGTATCGAGCAGCTGGGTCGCCTCCTCTGGCCGGAGACGTTCGAGGGCGAAGACTTTGGTTCGTTCAGCTCGCCCGGAGCCGACTGATGACGGTCGCTCCGATCGAGGCACGCGGCGTTGACGTTCAGATCGACGCGGCGCGCCTCTTGAATTCCGTGTCCGTCGAGGGCGGCGCCAGAGAGGTCGTGGGCCTTATCGGACCCAACGGAGCTGGGAAGACGACATTGTTGAGGGTATTGGCAGGGTTGACCGGTGCGTCCGGGGGAACCGCGCATATCGATGGGCAAGACCTCGGACGGATGGGCGCGACGGAAGTGGCGCGATCGGTCGGGTACGTCCCGCAGGTGTCCCCCGAAACTCACGCGTTCCTGAGCCGCGAGATCGTGATGATGGGCCGATATCCGCATATGGGCCGGTTCGGGATGGAACGCGCGGCGGACCACGCGGCGGTAGCGTCCGCGATGGACGCGACCGAGACCACTCCCTTTGAGGACCGAGCGGTGTACACCCTGTCCGGCGGAGAGCGCCAGCGGGTCTTCATCGCCAGGGCATACGCGCAGCAGCCCAGAGTTCTTTTGTTGGATGAACCTACGGCGAACCTGGACGTCCGCCATCAGATGCGCACGATGTCACTTATTCGGTCGACCGCCGACGGGGGAATCTCGGTTATCGCGGCGGTGCACGACCTTGCGCTCGCCGCACGGTACTGCGACCGGCTGGTGCTACTCATTCAGGGAAACGTCGTCGCCGAAGGTTCGCCAGAGGAGGTGCTGACACCGTCCAACATCGAATCGGTGTACGGCGTCCGCGCCGGTGTCTACCCGGACCCGTTCACCGGATCGCTCGTGGTCAGCTTCATGGAGCCGATCACAGATGAGTGATCGACAGGATTCTCAAGAGGATCACTCCGATGCGAGCCGAAAGATCCCACCGTCCCGGTAGTCCAACAGATATACCTCGCCCGACTCGTCCTCGCCGAACGATGACAACTGGAGCCCCGTCTCGGCCAGCAACACGTGGTCGGTGACACCGGTCTCGTCATAGCGGACGCCCAGCAGCTTGCCACTGCAGAAATCCCCGTACAGGTAGGTGCCGTCCAGCTTGGGCAGGCGGTCTCCCCGGTAGACGTACCCGCCGATCACCGAACAACCGTCGGCATGGGTGTAGTCGACGATCGGACCGGTGAGCCCGTCTTGGTCACATGAGAGATCGTTCAGCGGGTAGCAGCGCTTCGCTTCCATGACACCCCAGCCGTAGTTCCCGCCCTTCGTGACGACGTTCACCTCTTCCCAGGCGTTCTGGCCGACGTCGGCCAACCATAGATCGCCGGTGGCGCGGTCGAAGCTGAATCGCCAGGGGTTTCGCAAGCCGAAGGCCCAGACCTCGGGGCGCCCGTGTTCTCCGGAGGCGAACGGATTGTCGGGGGGAATCTCGAATGGGCGATCCGCCGAAGAGTTGCGAACGTCGACGCGCAAGACCGAACCGAGCAATGTCGTGGGGTCCTGGGCGTTGTCGAACGGGTCTCCACCGCCCCCGCCATCGCCGAGACCGATGTAGAGGAATCCATCCGGCCCGAACGCCAGCGTGCCACCATTGTGGTTGATGAACGGCTGTGGGATTTCGAAAAGAATGAGTTCCGAGGTCAGGTCCACGCGAGAAGGATCGTCGGCGTCAACGGCAAACCTCGATATGACGCCTCGCCTCGGTGGATCGACCGAGTAATGGACATAGATGTGTCCGTTCTCAGAAAAATCGGGATCGAACGCGAGCCCGATCATCCCCTGCTCGGACCGGACCACGACCCGATCGCTCAGATCTAGGAATACCACGGGATTCACTGCGGTGGTCCCCTCGGGCTGGAAAACGACGATCTTTCCCAGTTGTGACATCACGAAGATGCGACCGGAGCCGTCGCCGGCATGGGT
Organism: uncultured Dehalococcoidia bacterium; assembly: GCA_964537445.1. Taxonomy (GTDB): domain Bacteria; phylum Chloroflexota; class Dehalococcoidia; order UBA6926; family UBA6926; genus JASLZO01. The sequence goes on from CAZIBZ010000275.1 coordinate 4,455, forward strand.
TAGGAGCGTCGGACGTTCGATGTCGGCCCCGACGAACACCTGCTCCAGCGGCTGGGGCAGTACGAGTTCGCGTGGTTCGCCGACGAAGAATTCCGAGTCAGAGTCGGCTCCCGCAGATCCACCATTCGTCACCGTATCAGCGCACGAAGCCATCAGAAACGCCTGCGATCCCAGCAACAGGAGAGGCGCCAGAAGCCGGAGACGAAACCGTAAAGAGGATGAAGGAACGATCACGATGATTGGTGGAGTCACAGTTTGTCCCATCACGCTTGCAGCATCAACACTCGATGCGCCGGATGATGAGGCTTGGATCGGAAGATGCCCGACCTCGGTACGCCCTTTGTCGATGGCATAGTGATCGAAGGCGTACGGTGGATATCGGAGGATGGTTGATGGCTGAACGCACGGTTGAAGCTGAATGGAACCTCGGCTCTTCGAATGCTGACGTCGAGGCACAGATCGCCGATTGGAACCGAACCGAAACGGTGAAACGTCTGTGGGGCCGCGATCACACCGTCTGGTCCCCTGCCCCGCTGCCAGAACTCACGGATCGCCTCGGGTGGTTATCCCTGCCGCAAACGATGGCGGCAGTTGCCGATGACCTCGTTGGGTTTGGGGAAGCGGTTCGGAGTCGCGGCCTGGACCACGTGGTCCTGCTGGGGATGGGAGGCTCGAGCCTTGCTCCCTCCGTATTCCAGTCCGCCTATGGCGTCGGGCCCCCATATCCGGAACTGATCGTCCTCGACAGCACCCATCCGGAAGCCGTGAAGTTGGTTGAAGGGCGCATCGATCTGGACCGGACCGTGTTCGTCGTTAGTAGCAAGTCCGGGACCACGACCGAAACGCTGTCTCTCTTCTACCACTTCTGGGAGAAGGTCGGAGAGATCGGGTCCGATCGCGGGCGGTTCTTCATCGCGATCACCGACCCCGGGACCCCGCTGGAACGGATGGCGAATGACCGCGGGTTCCTGCGTGTGTTTCGCGCCGACTCGGAGGTCGGAGGCAGGTACTCAGCGCTGACTCATTTCGGGCTCGTACCTGCAGCCTTGATCGGTGTCGACATCCGAAACGTATTGAAGTCAGCGGCCGAGATGGCCCAACGCTGCGGACTCGAGGAGGCCGAGAACCCAGGGGCGTTGCTTGGCGCGAGTCTCGGCTCCCTGGCGTTGAAAGGTCGAGACAAGCTGACGTTTGTCACCTCCCCTCGATTGAAAGAGTTCGCCAGCTGGGCCGAACAACTCATCGCGGAAAGTACCGGGAAGGACGGGAAGGGAATCGTCCCGGTTGTGGGGGAAGACGTCCGAGGACCCGACGCATATGGTCCGGACCGCGTGTTCGTGAACCTCGAACTGGCAGGCGACGAAGGCGAAGCGGACCGGTCCGCTCGTCTCGCCGCGCTCGCGAATGCCGGACACCCGCTGATCGGGATTCGGATCGAGGAACCGGCCGGGATCGGGGCAGAGTTCTTCCGCTGGGAAATGGCGGTCGCACTCGCCGGGGCGAAGCTCGGTATCAACCCGTTCGACCAGCCGGACGTCCAGATCGCCAAAGACCTTGCGCGGGAGGCGATGCAAGCTCCGGGGGGCGACCCATCGGACGGTTCTGGCTCGGATCAGGAATCGCCATCTGCCGACCCTGCTGATGCCGAACGACTCCGGGATGCTATCGCATCCTGGATCGGACGCGCCAAGGCTGGAGACTACGTGTCAGTGCAGACCTACGCTCGTCAGACTGACGAAGCCGATGGGCTTCTTCAGGAGGCTAGATCGCAACTGCACCAACTGACGAGGATGGCGACCACGGTCGGGTATGGCCCCCGGTTTCTCCACTCGACCGGGCAACTGCACAAGGGCGGTCCGAATACCGGCCTCTTCTTGCAGCTCACCGATCGGGCCGGAAAAGCCTCGCTGCCGGTGCCGGAGACGGACTACGCGTTCGACGATCTGATCATGGCCCAGGCGGCGGGGGATAGACTCGCGCTTCAGCAAAAAGATCGTCGAGTCTTGCGGATCGATCTTGGACGGGACGTAGAAAAGGGGCTCCGAGCATTGAACGAAGTGATTGCCTCGACGGCGGGAGAGTAAGGCGTGAACACTTCTTGACGACCGTGGATACCGCTATTACGGTTGGTCAAGACCTATCAATATCTGCAAAAACGTAGCTTCAAATGACACAGCGACGCGAGACTGAAGACCAACCTGTAGAGGATGGGCAGAACGACTGGCTGAGCCTGGGCCCGGCGTCTCGGCTTCTCGGCGTGAGCGAGGTGACGCTCCGCCATTGGGCCGACGAGGGACGCGTGCGCTCGTACCGTACGATGGGCGCCCACCGGCGGTTCGCACGTGCAGATCTGCTCAGCCTGGTGGAGGACCGCCAGGGACAGGTTCCGAAACGGGAAGATCTCGGAGACCGGACGCTTGAACGCCTCCGCCGACGGTTCCGAAACCCGCGCACCGCCGACCGCCTTCCCGGCGAGCCGACGGAAGATGAGGAGCGAATCCGACTACGGGTCCTCGGGCGACGGGTGGTCGAGTTGGTCCTGCGGTCCCACGGCGACCGGAGAAAGCGGGCCGACGCGATCGAAGAGGCACAGTTCATCGGCCGGGAGTATGGCAACGAGACGGAACGATCGGGGATGTCCGCTTCCCAGGCGATCGAGTCTTTCCTGTTTCATCGTGCGGCCCTGGTCGAAACGGTGCGGACGCTGGCGCCTGCGGACGCTTCGCGAGACGAAACGCTGGACCTCTGGCGCGACATTGCTGAACTCACCGATACGATGCTGATGGCGCTCGTCCAGAGCTATGAGGGGGCACCCAACGCCTCCCAGAGCCCGCACGACACGGACTGAGACGGGAGCACCGACATGGGATCCCAAGGACGAAGGCGACGACGAAGGATTTTTCCGATTCCCGTCCCGGACGATATCTCGACCGTGCAGCCCGCCGGGTCGTTCATGCTCGATCGGGTGGTGCCAGTCCTGTTCGTGATCCTCGCGATCTCGACCATCGGGTTCATCGTCATCGCGCTTGGCATCCTGACGGGGATCATCAAGACCGGCTGACGGCGTTTCTTTTTGCAGCGGGTCACCCGTACAATGGCAGACGGCAGCAACGCCGAGGTGGCGGAACGGCAGACGCGCTGCGTTCAGGGCGCAGTGCCCCTTGTGGGCGTGTGAGTTCAAATCTCTCCCTCGGCACCAATTTTCAGCCCCTCAGTTCTTGGTCCGGGGTCCGCTGGTGCTGCGATAGTGTCGACGGTGCGCTTGTAGCTCAGTCTGGATAGAGCGCAGCCCTGCGGAGGCTGAGGCCGTGGGTTCGAGTCCCGCCAAGCGCGCCATTTCTCACTCTTTGCCCTCGGGGTGGCGAGAGTTCGTCTGAACCGGGTGCCCCGCCTTGGATTGAGGTTCTAAACTGGCGCCGAGCCGTGACGAGCTGTGGGCGGCTAGCTCAGTTGGTTAGAGCGCTTGTCTTACACACAAGAGGTCAGCGGTTCGAGCCCGTTGCCGCCCACCATCCAGGCCAACCGGTCCCGTTTACGAACAGGAGCGATCGATGACGGCGACATCTGAGTCCCGAGCGGTGAGTAAGGCCGAGTGGGGGTCCGACGTGATCGCCGAAACCCTGCGTGGGCTGGGGATCGAGTACGTCGCGCTCAATCCGGGCGCCACGTTCCGGGGGGTGCACGACTCGCTCGTGAATTACCTGGGCAATGAGAGCCCCTCGATGATCCTCTGCAACCACGAGGAGATCGCCGTTGCGATCGCGCATGGGTACGGACGAGCGGCAGGCAAGCCGATGGCGGCATTCGTCCATGACATCGTCGGGCTGCTTCACGCGTCGATGGCCATGTTCAACGCGTACATGGGTCGTGAAGGTGTTCTGGTTCTAGGTGCCACGGGGCCGGTCGACGCGAATCATCGACGCCCGTGGATCGATTGGATCCATACCGCCAACGTGCAGGGGAACGCCGTCCGCGACATCGTGAAGTGGGACGATCAGCCTGCCAGCGTGGCCGCTTCCGTCGAGTCCCTGATACGGGCCCACCACCTGGTGACCACCGAACCGAAAGGTCCCGTCTACATTTGTTTCGACGCGGACGTTCAGGAACAGAAACTGACCGAGCCGTTCGAGATGCCAGATTTCTCGAAGTTCCCAGGCCCGACGAAGTTCCAGGCCGACTCCACCGCACTCGATCGGGTGACGGACCTGCTCATCAACGCGAAGAATCCGGTTGTCATCGCCGACTTCCTGGGTCGCTCGGACGAAGCAGTGGAGGGTCTCGTCCGTCTGGCGGAGAGCCTGGCAATTCCCGTGATCACGGGCGGTGACCTGTTCAACTTCCCCACCCGCCACCCCCTCTATGCGACCGAGGCGAAGAACGACGTGCTGGCGACGGCGGACGTCGTTGTAGCGCTTGATGTTTACGACCTCCAGCAACCGTTGACCCGCCAGGACTGGGCGGCACGCACGAACGAGGACATCCTCCGGCCCGATGCCAAATTGATCGATATCTCTCTGCGTCAGCTCCTGGTAAAGAGTTGGGCAGACGACCACGGCAGTCTCTACCCGACCGCACTCTCCGTCGCCGCGGACACCGCCCTGGCAGTCCCGGCGCTCGCCGATCGCGTCCAGGAACGGATCGATTCAGAAGAGGTCAACGCCTCAAATCTCGAGCAGCGTCGGACCCGGTTCGCGACCAATCAGGCCGACACGTTGAGCCGCAATCAGGAGACAGCCAAGAATGGTTCATCCGAACGACCTCTTCACCTGGCCACGATCGCGTCTCAACTCTGGGACGTGGTCAAAGATGACGATTGGGTGATCGGCAACGGCGACTTCCGTGGTTGGGTCCAAAAGCTCTGGGACTTCCAGCACCCGTACCAGGACCAGAGTGCAAGAGGCGGTGGCGGGCTGGGTCAGGGCCTCGGGCACGCGATCGGCGTCGCGCTCGCGAATCGCGACAAGGGGCGTCTGACGATCAACATCCAATCAGATGGCGACATGCTCTTTACGCCGTCCGCCCTCTGGACCGCGGTCCACCACCGGATTCCGCTGCTGATCGTGATGTACAACAATCGGACCTATGGCAACGACCTCGGACACCAGGGAACGATGGCGCAGGTCCGCGGCCGACCGGATGAGAACAAGACGATCGGTATCGATATCAACGACCCGTTCGTCGACTTCGTTGGTCTCGCGCGCTCGTTCGGCGCGTGGGCGGAAGGCCCCATCGAACGGATCGAGGACCTCTCGGAAGCCTTCGAGCGGGCCCGGGAAGAGGTCGTCGACAACGGGCGAGTCGCGCTCGTCGACATCGTCACCCAGGTTCTCTAGCCAGCAGCGACCCGCGAGGTTGGTTCGGCCCGAGCGCCCCGATCGAGAGGCGAGCCTCCTCAGTCGGCTTCGGCCGCCAGTCGCTGCTCCAACTCCCGGTAGCGGGCTTCCGAGGCTTCTTCCACGACCGATCACCCCTCAATCCTATTCTTCAAGGCCAGTGGCTTGCCGCCTCTGCAAGCGCTGATTCTGAGCGTGCGAAGATGCTAGCACTGCGTTCAACCTGAGTTCGGCGCGCAGGGAAGGGGTCGGAAATGGGACGCCTCGACGGGAAAGTCGCTTTGATCAGCGGTGCGGCTAAGGGACAGGGCGCTGTTGAGGCAGAGCTGTTCGCGGCCGAAGGAGCCTCGGTCCTGGTGACCGACGTTCTCGAAGGCCCGATCGAGGAAACCGTTCATGCAATTCGAGCGAACGGTGGGAACGCAGACTCCATACCTCTCGATGTGACCAGTGAGGATGGCTGGGTTAGAGCAATCTCCCGCGTCCAGTCCCTGTTCGGACGGCTCGACATCCTCGTCAACAACGCCGGCATCGTGAGCAGAGATGGCATCGAAGAGACGGATGCGTCCGAGTGGGACCGGGTCATGGCAGTGAACGCCAAAGGGTCGTTTCTCGGGACGAAGCACGCCATCCCGGTGATGCGCGCGGGCGGCGGAGGCTCGATCGTGAATGTCTCTTCG
>CAZIBZ010000276.1:0-10262 GCA_964537445.1 uncultured Dehalococcoidia bacterium
TCCTATCCGATGACGGATCGTGGTGGACAGGGTGTTATCACGTTGAAGGCGGGTTCGCGCCTGACGGGGTTGGTCGTAGGGATCGCGGTAGTCGATCCCGAGCAGGAACTCATGCTCATATCCAAGAATGGCGTCGTGAACAGGACCACCTTGATGGAGATCCGTGCCGTCGGGCGGAGCACTCAAGGTGTGATCGTGATGCGCCTTGAGCCGGGCGACAAGGTTGCGGCCCTGGCGGCGTTCGACAAGAGCGAGAAACCGGACGCGACATAGCGGACCCTGCGTGACCGGTTCCGGTTAGGGAGCCTCGACAACGGCGCGATCGGCGGGTAACAGCCACGCGTGGAGCGCTCGGACGCGTGTGTGAGCCTGGTGTAACGAGCCCAATCTGGTCATGAAGTGCTGTGCGTCGGGCCACTCTCCCATAGGGAGTTCGCGTCGGAACGGTCCCGTGGTGACGTGAAGCGGGATCCCGGCGTCCGCTGCACCGCGGTCAAGCGGCGCCACGCGTAACGGATCAGACCGCAGGGCTTCAGCCGCTCCACCTAATTCCTGGGCCATCCGATCAACGTCCGCCTGGGCGCCACGGTAGGTTGCGAGCGCGTCTTCGTACACGCCTCGAGCGTCTTCGATCGGGCCGAACTCAAGAGGCCGAGCCTGAGACGACTGGCGGCGGTTCATCATCATTCGACGGAACTCCTTCGGCGCGAGGTTCTCAGAGAGTATGGCCGACGGTCGTTCATCAGCGGAATCGACCGGCAGTTGCCATATCACGATGGAGGGCAGGGGGAACATCCGCTCCGCGGCGGGCGCGATTGCGATCCTGCTGACGGTGAAGATCATTATGGGGATGATCCTGGCCCGGTGCGGCGGCCTAGGTGTCCCGTTGGTCGTTCGGATCTGCTTCGAGCACGTAGCAGCTCGAAGCCTTGAGAACCGCCCACGCGGTCGCGCCGGGGCGAAGAGAAAGAGCGTCCACCGCCACGCGGGTTACGTGCGCGACGATCCGCAGGTTGCCGCAATCGAGCGACACGTCGAACCCAGGCGCACGCGGCTCGACCGAATGAACCGTGCCTTCGAGCAGATTTCGGGCGGAGAGACCAGTCGGCTCGTCATGGGCAAGGATCACGTCGACGGCCCGTATTCCGACCGTGATTTCGTCTCCGGTACGGGCGTCCGTGGTCGCGGGGACGGAAAGTTGGATCGTGTTCGCCTGGTCTGCACATACCATGGTCCCCTCCACCGGCTGGACGCTGACGACACGCATCCGGAAGAGGTTCTCGACACCCGACAGGCGTGCTACCCGTTCCTGGGCTGGCTGAACGATGAGGTCGAAGGGATCCCCGGAGGCGATGACGCGTCCGTCATCAATGATGTGGACTCGATCGGCGAGTGCCAAGGCCTCCTCCGCATCGTGTGTAACAAGAAGCACGGGCACGGTGGACGAGCGGAGAACGAGGCGGATCTCCCGTCGGACCGTCCTCCTCAGGTCTTCATCGAGTGCCGCGAACGGCTCGTCCAGTAGCAGGACATCCGGTGCTGAAGCCAAGGCTCGAGCCAGGGCGGTTCGCTGGCGCTGACCTCCGGACAACGAGTCCGGCCGCCTGCCCTCGAGTCCCTGGAGCCGGAGCGTCTCCACGATCTCGCGGGCGCGAGCGAGACCGGCTTCGCGGTTGGGTCCTCTGCGAGGCACCCCGTACTCGACGTTGCCAATAACCGAAAGATGAGGAAAGAGACCGTAATCCTGCGGCAGATACCCTACCCGTCGACGGTGCGGAGGCACCCATTCGCTCTGCTCGGAGTCGTATACGATACGGCCGCCAACTTCCACCCGACCTTCGTTCGGCCGCACGAGGCCCGCGATGGTGCGGAGCGTCATCGACTTCCCGGCGCCCGAACGTCCGAATAGCACGGTTACGGAGCCGGCGGGTGCATCCCACGACGAATCGAGTTCGAACCCCCCGACACGGTGGCGGGCCCATCCGGTCGTCACGGTCCCACACCCGGCAATCCGGTGAACTTGGTCCGGGCCACCAATCCGAGGACCACGAGTACGAACGCTGAGGCTACGAGGAGCATCAGACCGAGGCCGAGGGCGGCCGCGACATCGCTTTCCATCGCCGTGAGGATCGCCAAGGGCATCGTCTGTGTCCGGCCGATGAAATTTCCAGCGAACATGATTGTGGCGCCGAACTCCGATAAGGCCCTCGCCCACGAGAGCGCGAGGCCTCCGGCAAGCGCTGGCCACGACAGCGGGAGCGTGACCCGCCAGAACGTTGCCCACGGGGAGTGACCAAGCGTCTGCGACATCTCTTCAAGTTCGGTGTCCACCGACTGGAAACCGATCTTCGCCGCGCGAACGTAGAACGGCGCGGCCACGAATACCTGGGCGAACACCACCGCGGCCGTGGTGAACGGGAGGGAAAGGCCGACCGCCTCAAAGGGTTCTCCGAGAAGGCCGCGTCGCCCGAAGGCCATCAACATCGCGACGCCCGCGACGACCGGCGGCAACACGAGGGGCATCTCGATGAGCAGATCGACCGCCCGCAGAGCTTTGGTTGCTCGCCGTGCCAGGAGATAGGCAACCGGAGTCCCGACGAGGACGATAACGACCACACTCGCGAAGCTGGTCAATAACGAGAGACGCAGGGCTCTCGTGGCGATCGGGGTCGCCAGGCTGGAGGGGAAGCCGTCAGCGAGAACGGCCCGCACGACGAGCGCCAACAGCGGCAGCCCGATGAATGTGACGTAGACCGTCGTGACCATGGCCCCGGCAGGGAACCAGAGGCTCCCCGGGGTGCGACGTGTTCTGGCAGCCGACGCGGTCAAGAAAGAGAACTCCACAGGTACGGGTATGGCACGGCGTCAAGGATGGCACAGTGACGATCGATCGCAGGCCGAGCCAGTTTCACGGGAAGCCTATCTGCCGGACGCTCGCGTTGGGACCGCAGGTCCGAACCCCGCGTCAGTGAGAAAGATGGCTCCTTCGTTGGACGTGACAAACTCGATGAACTCCGTGGCCAGGTCTCGCCGGTTGGAATCAGTCACCCGGCCGACGAACAGATTCGTTGTGACGTTCTGTGCGACCGGAATCGCCAGGGCTTCGATGCGGTCCCGGTTGGGTCCTCGTGCCGCATCTGTGGCATACACAAATCCGACGTCTGCTTCTCCCAGGACGACTTTCGCCAGGACCTCCCGCACGTTCGTTTCGTGCGAAACGACGTTCGACAGGACTCTCGACTGGAACCCAGGTTCCCCCTCGGCTGCCCGAGCGGCATCCATTTTCGCGAGCATCTCCAACGTGTAAGCCCCTGCCGGTACTTGGTCCGAGGCGAGAACGACTTTCACACCTGGATTTCCGATGTCGACGGGGCTGTTCACGACTGCTTCGTTGGCAGGAACGACGATCGCCATGGAGTTTGACGCAAAGACCTTGATCGTGGAGTCAACGATTCCGGCACCCACCGCGAGCCCCATCTGAACCGAGTCGGCCGCCGCATAAACGTCGGCAGGCGCTCCAAACTCGAGCTGAGACCGAAGCGTCGCGCTCCCCGAGAAGTTGAAGATGACCCGGACGTCGGGATGTTCATCTTCGAACGCGCCAGCGATCACCGGGAAGGCGTCTGTTAATGACGAGGCTGCATACACAACGAGTTCAGTCCTACCCCCCGCGGAACCGGACGTGCAGCCGATGAGAACCATGAGGGCCGTGAGGAAGAGAAACAGCGGCGGCCGCGCACGACCAAGGGCTGACACGGTTCGCGTGCTAGAGTCCGGTGGCGCTTCCAGCTGGTCCCAATTTCGCATGAGAAGTAGAGGCGGTCGATGACGGCGGATCGTGCCAGCGAGGCCATCGATGAGCTGCGGCGATCGCTCCCCGCGGGGACGGTCCGATCGGAGCAGTCGGCCCGGTTAGCGTACTCGCACGACGCAACCTTTCAACGACGGTTGCCCGATGCCGTGATTTCTCCGCTCACCACGGAGGACGTGCAGACGGTCCTACGGGTTGCCAGTGACGCTGAAATCCCGGTGGTTACTCGGGGTGCGGGGAGCGGCCTTTCCGGCGGGGCGGTTCCGGTGGACGGAGGTATCGTCCTGGCGCTGGCAGGGATGGAACGCTTGCTGGAGATCGATGTTGCCAACGGCGTTGCCATCGCCGAGCCCGGTGTCATCACCGCCGATCTCCAGGCACGCGTAGAGTCGAAGGGCCTTTTCTACCCGCCCGATCCGGCGAGCCTCGGCCAGTCGACGATTGGCGGAAACGTCGCAACGAACGCCGGAGGGCCGCGCGGTGTGAAGCACGGGGTGACCCGTGACTATGTGAAAGGCTTGACCGTCGTCCTGGCGGATGGGAGACGGCTGGAACTCGGAGGCCGGACGCACAAGAACGCGGCGGGGTACCAGCTTCTCCATCTCTTCGTCGGATCCGAAGGAACGCTCGGCGTGATCACCCAAGTGACGCTAAAGCTCATACCTCTCCCTCGATTCAGGCGGACCGCCGTCGGGTTCTTCCCCTCACTGGAGATCGCTTCAGAGGCAGTCACTGCGCTGCTCGTATCGGGGACGTGGCCGGTCACGATCGAGATCATGGACCGCACATCCCTTGAGATCACCCGGGAGATGTTGGGGTTCGCGCTCGAACCGGAGCACCAGGCGATGTTGCTCGTTGAGGCCGACGGCAACGATGAAGCAGCGGTCGGAAACGAGATTGAAGCGATGGTGACGGCGATGGCCGAAGCAGGCACATCGCGGGTCCGGCTGGCGAGGAATGAAACGGAGCGCGACTCACTGTGGCGCGCTCGGCGATCGGTTTCCGGGGCCCTGGGCCAGCTGGCGCCAAGCCGGCTCGGTGAGGACGTCGTGGTTCCCCGTGCCCGGATCCCCGAGATGATCCTCCGGATCGGAGAGATCTCCAAGGAGTACGGCTTCCCGATCGCAGTGTTCGGGCACGCGGGGGATGGAAACCTCCATCCCACCTTTCTGTTCGACCTCGAGAAGGAGGGCGATCTGCCGCGAATCGAACGCGCCGCGGCTACGGTGTTCCGAGAAGCGATCGAACTGGGCGGGACGATCTCTGGGGAACATGGCATCGGGACCCTGAAGCGTGAATTCATGGAGGAAACGGTTGGTCCGGACGCCCTGGAACTGATGCGGCTAATCAAGGGCGTGTTCGACCCGAAAGGAATCCTGAACCCTCACAAGATCTTCCCGACAGGGCCCGGAGGATCTGGAGCGGTCGATAGTTTCCTGAGAAACCTGTCAACGCTGGGAGACGCGGCGGTCGGCTAGCGGCAGATCGCACGGCGACCAGTTGGCCGTTCTCGGCGATTCACGTCAGACTTGTCCGTATGTCTTCGACCACAGCCGGGCACCCGTCGATCCGAAACTCCGACCTCTCGGTCCGGCAGGTGAAGATCGTCGCCACACTTGGGCCCGTCTCGCGCACCGAGGAGACGATCCACCGCATGGTCCTGGCCGGCGTTGACGTCTTCCGGTTGAACTTTTCGCATGGAACCGGCGAGGAGCACGCCGAGGCGATCCGGATGATCCGTGAGGTGGCTGGCCGCGAGGATCGAGCGATCGCCATCCTCCAGGACCTCCAGGGGCCACGGATCCGGACCGGCACTCTCGCCGCCGGCGACTCCGTCAACCTGCTTCCGGGCCAACAATTCACTCTGACGACTGGCCCACTTCCCGGCGGAGGCAATATCGATCGGGTGTCGGTCTCGTATCCGGGACTCCCAACAGACCTGGAGCCCAATGACCGCATCCTCGTCGCGGACGGAGCCCTGGAGCTACGGGTCGTAGAGACGACCGACACGGATGTGAGGACGGTTGTGGTGCGTGGGGGACCACTGGGCGAACGCAAGGGGATCAACGCCCCGGGGGTCGATCTGAAAGTCTCCTCCCCGACCGATAAGGACCGCGCCGATCTGAACCTCGGAATTTCTCTTGGCATCGACTACGTTGCGATCAGCTTCGTGAAGGACGCGGGCGATATCGAGGACACGCGCGCGGCGATCGAACGTTCGGGTGGGCGCGACATCCCGATCGTGGCGAAACTCGAACGGGGAGACGCGATCGCGAATCTCGAGGGCATCATCACGGCGGCAGACGCCGTCATGGTCGCGCGTGGAGACCTCGGGGTGGAGATCGGGCCGGAGAAGGTCCCGATGTTGCAGAAGGTGATCCTGCAAAGTGCAAACGAGCATGGAATCCCGGCTATCACGGCGACCCAGATGCTCGAATCGATGGTCGAGAGCCTTCAGCCGACTCGAGCGGAGGCGAGCGACGTGGCCAATGCGGTCCTCGATGGATCTGACGCCCTCATGCTCTCCGCCGAGACGACCATCGGGCGTTATCCCGCGGAAGTGGTTCACACGATGGACCGGATCGCGCGAGAGGTGGAAGTGGTCGGCCTGAGGACCCCGTTCCAGGAGAAGTTCGCGGGGGAGGGCGGGCACGATCACAGCCTTGCTCACGCGGCGGTGACGGTCGCAGAACAGGTGAAGGCGCAGGCGATCGTCGCATTCACCGCCCACGGGCACACCGCCCGGTTGATCTCCCGAGAATGGTCGTCCGTCCCGATCTACGCATTTACCAATGACGAACGCGTCTACCGACGCCTCGCTCTGTGGCATTCCGTGATCCCGATCAGATGCGAATACCGGGAGGACACGGACGCGCTCATCGACTCGATGTTGTCGGTACTGCTGCGGCGCGAACTCGTCCGTGTCGGGGACGACGTTGTCGTGACGCGGCTGGCTTCGGATCAGGAACCAGCTCCGACGAACTTCATCACGGTCAGGACAATCCCGGCCGCCGACTCCTAGGTGAGATCGGCCAGCTTGACCGTGAATATTGCCCTACTTACCCTGCGGCCATGACCAGCGACGGCCGACCGAGTCCGCTGAGCCTGGAGCCCGACGGGGCACTGCTGACCATCGTCATCGACGACCCGCCCGACAACCAAGTCAGCCGAATTTTCGCGGCCGAACTCAGAGCGTTATGCAGAGACCTCACGGAGGACGAAACCTACCGCGCCCTCATCGTGACCGGAACCGACGCCGTGTTCTCAAGAGGAACGGCTCCCACGATGTTCGAGGAGGCCAGCGGCAGCCGGGGTAATGCCCACGCGGCGGAAGCGATACTGGACGCATACCGATGTGCTTCGGCGCTATCGTCCCTGCCTTTCCCGGTGATTGCTGCCCTGGAGGGCGACGTTCTCGATCAGGGCCTTGAGCTTGCGCTGGCGGCTGACATCCGAGTTGCGGGTGACGGATGTTCGTTCCGGTTCGGGCACCTGGCCGACGGGCTGATCCCCTGGGACGGAGGCACCCAACGGCTGCCGAGAGTCATCGGGCCAGCGTGGGCGACGGACATGATCATGACCGGTCGTGCCGTCGACGCACGTGAGGCGGAGACAATCGGGCTCGTTAGTCGCTTGACGCCGTCCGGCGCGGCGCTGGGTGCGGCAAGAGATATCGCGATGACCATCCTCGCTGGAGGACCGATCGCGGCCCGCTACGCGAAGGAGGCCGTCCACGCAGGGATGGACATGACCCTGGACCACGGGATCCTGCTCGAGACCGACCTAACGATGGTGCTCCAAACGACGAAGGACCGAGATGAAGGCATCCGTTCCTTCCTTGAGCGCCGCAATCCGGAGTTCACGGGCGAATGACCGGTGAGCCGATCAACGGCGATGGACCGGCGGCATATCACGAAGTTGTCAACGGCGTCGCACGCATCTATCTGAACCGCCCACGGCAGCTGAATGCATTCAACGTTGGGATGCGGGATGCACTCTGGGAGATCCTCGGAGCCATCCACGACGATTCCACCGTTGACGCGGTGCTTATCCAGGGGAACGGTGACCGCGGTTTCTGTTCCGGAGCGGACCTGACCGAATTCGGCACCGCGCCGTCTCGCGCCCTCGCGCGCGATGCCCGGTATCTCCGGGATGTCTGGCATCTCCTGAGGACGCTTGAGGTTCCGACCGTGGTGGCCATGCACGGGTACGCGATCGGTTCCGGCCTGGAAATGGCGCTGTGCTGCGACATACGCATCGCAACGGAGGACGCGCGTTTCCGCCTTCCGGAGGTCGCCCTAGGGATGATTCCGTTCGCGACGGGGAGCCAAGGCCTTCCCCGCACGGTCGGGAGGGCGACGGCGCTGGACCTTCTACTGACGGGACGATGGCTCGACTCGGCTGAGGCTCTTCGCCTAGGCATCATCCAACGGGTCGTGGCGGCGGAAGGCCTGACCGAATCGGGAGAGGCGATGGTCTCGGAGCTGCAAAAAACTTCGCGGAATGCGTTTGCCCGAGCCAAGGCTTCGCTCAGCGTTGCTGAAGACCTTCCGCTTAGCGCGGGGTTGAAGGCCGAGGGGCGGGCAGCGGCACTGGCCCTCATGGAAGCGGGCTAGTTCAGGCTTCGAAGCCGAGCGCCTTCAACAGCGCTCGCCGATTGAACCCCCAGATCACCGAGTCCCCAACGACTGTCACCGGCGTCGCGGGACGTCCCAGCCCCTCGAAATCCTGGAGTGCGGCCTCGTCCGCCGAGATGTCGTGTTCAACGAACTCCACGCCGTTCGCCTGGAGGAAGCGTCTCACGTTCTCGCAGCCCGGGCAGTCCGGTTGGCTGTAGACGACGGGTACCAGCGATGGGGTACGCCGGGGTCCGTCGATAGTGTGCGTTGGCTCTACCATGTCGATCGCCGGACAGTATTGCCCTCCCTTGGTGCTCCCGCGCAGTGAGCGGTGCTACAAAGTCGCTGTCTGGGCCACACCTGGGTTGACGAAGTCTCACTTGTGTAACGTTGATTACGACCCGCTGCGGAGTAGGGGGCTATCGTATTCGCCATACCCAGCGCGAATAATGTAGGAGGCACGAAGATGGTCCGGGCAAGGCTTCCAGGGATGTTCCGACCTTTGCCGTCAGCCACGACAGCCGCTCCAGGCTCGACTCGCGCCGCGCTCGAAGATCGAGAGAAGGGTCGAAAACTCGGCTTCCTGTCAGCGATCGATATCTTCCAGGACATGGACGAGGCGGATATGGAGCGCCTCGAGCGGATGACACGGATGAACAACGTCCGCAAGGGTCAAGTGTTGTTCGGTCCGGGCGACACGGACGAGATGTTGTTCCTGCTCAAGCGCGGGAAGGTCCAGCTTCACAAGCTGTCCGCCGACGGTCGCAAACTAGTGCTGGCATTGGTCGAGCAAGAGACCTTCTTCGGCCAGATGTCGCTTATGGGTCAGCAGATGGCCTCGACATTTGCCGAAGCGGTCGAGGATTCGATGGTCTGCATCATGACTCGCGACGACATCGAGACGATCATCTTGGAGAAACCCCAGGTCGGTCTCAGGCTGATGGAAGTCCTCGGATCGCGACTGCTCGAAACGGAAACGCGCCTGGAAGAGGTGGCCTTCAAAAGAGTGCCGGCGCGCGTTGCTGGCCTCCTGCTTCGCCTGTCGGAAGGGGCCAATAAGGGAGAACGCACGGTTGAGTTGAGTCATTAAGAGATCGCCGAGATGCTTGGCGTGTATCGAGAGACCGTGACCAACGCGCTCGACCGGTTGAAGGCGGATGGCCCGGTCGAGATCGGGCGCCGGAAGGTCGTGATCAAGGATGTCGGCTACCTGGAGGACCTGGCCGAGGAGTAGTAACCGGTTCGTCGGAGCGGCGTTCTAACTTCCGAAAGGGGACCCCGCACCCCACGCTGGGATCGGGTTGTCCCGTGCATACTACTGGCACGGTGCTCACGGAAAAGATGGATCGAACGCGCCCGAGATTGCTAATGCTGATCGCGCTTGTCGCGGCGTTGGCCGCTGCGTCGTCCGCATGCAACTCTTCCCAGGGCTCCGATAGGGCCGAGTTCCCGACGCAGGTCTCCCTACAGCCAACAGCGACCGTTGAATCCGAGACGCCACAGACACCGGGCGCCCCGACGTTCGGCGACGGGTTCGTCGAATATCCCGAGATACCCATCCTGAATGTGTCCACCCGTGATTGGGAGGACACCAACCTTCGGAGATATGCGTCCGAGGTCGATCCTTCCGATTTCATCCAGGGCGGCGTCGGGCGGAACGATATCGCCCCGATCTATTCGCCGAAGTTCACCCCGCTCGGCGTGGCGGTCCTGTTCGACTGGATGACGGCTGACCATCCCATGGTCGTGCTGGAGATCGACGGCGATGCGCGGGCATATCCGATGGCGATGCTCACGATCCACGAAATCGTGAACGACACGGTGGGAGGCGA
>CAZIBZ010000277.1:0-5995 GCA_964537445.1 uncultured Dehalococcoidia bacterium
GGGCGGGAGGGTGTTCCACGTCTGCTTCGGGTTCCTTCCACTTGTCGCCAAACCACCGCTCCAGCCGTTCCTTGATCGATCGTTCGGCTCCGAGGTTCCCGGGAACGTAGTATCGGTTCCGTTCCAGGTGTTCTGGCCTGCTCTTCTGGTCAGTAAAATGGCCCGGGGCGTCGTGGGGAGATTCGTATCCTTCTCCATACCCCATCTGCTGCATCAGCGGGTGAGAAGCGTTCCTCAGATGGAGCGGCACCGGTTCTGCGCGAGTGTTTTTCACATCTTCGACAGCTCGCAGATACGCCTGATATGCGGAGTTGCTCTT
Organism: uncultured Dehalococcoidia bacterium; assembly: GCA_964537445.1. GTDB lineage: Bacteria > Chloroflexota > Dehalococcoidia > UBA6926 > UBA6926 > JASLZO01. The sequence continues at coordinate 320 of CAZIBZ010000277.1, forward strand.
CGGCGCTGTCGCCAGGTAGACGCACGTCTCCGCAAGCGGCAGGTATCCCTCTGGCATCCCGACGAAACTGACTGCCTGCTGGCACGCCGTCGCCAGGCTCAACGCCCCTGGATCGGCCAATCCGACGTCCTCCGCCGCGAACACGACCATTCTTCGCACGATGAACAGCGGGTCCTCTCCACCTTCCAGGATCCGCGCCATCCAGTACAGAGAGGCGTCCGGATCGGAAGCCCGCATCGACTTGATGAAAGCGGAGATCAGGTTGTAGTGTTCCTCCCCGCCCTTGTCGTACATCAAGGCCCGATGCTGGAGCGCGTCTTCGACGTCGGACAACTCGACCCGTCGACCCCCGTCCTCCCCTGGCGTGGATGCCGAACCCGCAACCTCGATCGCGGTCAACGCCACCCGTGCATCACCGTTGGAGAGCCTCACAAGCGCATCTTCCGCTTCGGTGGAAAGCTCGACTCTCAGGGATCCGATCCCTCGTTCCTCGTCGAGCAGCGCTCGGTCCACCAGCGACTTCACCTGATCGTCGGACAGCGGATGCAGCGCGTACACGCGGCTCCGCGATAGTAACGGCGCGATAACCTCGAACGCCGGATTCTCCGTCGTCGCCCCGATCAGCGTCACTGTCCCGTCTTCAACGTGAGGCAGGACCACGTCCTGTTGGGCTTTGTTGAACCGGTGGATCTCGTCGATGAACAGGATCGTCCGCTGACCATTCATCCCGCGCCGGCCCTTCGCCTGCTCCAACGCCGCCCGAAGGTCCGCGACTCCAGAGCCGACCGCGCTGATGGGTTCGAAATGCGACGTCGTCATCTGCGCGATGATTCGCGCCAGCGTCGTCTTGCCGCTTCCCGGTGGCCCCCAGAGGATCATCGAAGGGATCTGGTCCGCCTCGATCGATCGCCTCAGGATATGTTCGGACCCGACGATGTGATCCTGGCCGACGAATTCGTCTAGAGAGCGGGGCCGCATCCTCGCGGCAAGCGGTGCCTCCTGCTCCGTCCGATCGCGACCGATCTCTTCGAACATGTCTGGGCCGGACGGCCCCGAACGCTTCCTGGATCGCATCGGATCGGTGCGCTCCCAAACGGTCTCAGATGCCGCTACTCACTCCAGTTCAGTATAGGTTCGCCTGCCCTCTCATCTATGGATATCCCAACCCTCTGCCATGTGTTGTTCAGCCAGAGTGGATACATCGTGGCCGCCGCGATCGCGAACGCCGTCGCCGACGCTTCGTCCGGGGCGCGTGTGACCAATCTCCCGATCACGGACGAGAAGGTCTACCGGGCCTGCGAAGCCTCCGCCTGACCATCGATTTCACCCTGGAGCGACGCGGCGTCGTACCCGAGTCGGACCGCGTCGCCGAAGTCCGCAACGCTGGCGCCTTCGTGCCCTGGGGCCGCATCGGCGACCGTACGGGCTGCGTGCCTCCGCGCGTTCTTCAGATCCCCTTCGATCGGGGAAGTCGGGTCACCCGCGGTCTCTCTGTCTTCACCCATGAGAGGCTACCAGCCAACAACCTTGAGGTCGTCGATATAAACGCGGTCAGCATCGCTGCTCATGTTCGCATCGAACCGGATTTGGATCGAATCCGTCAACGGGAACCCGGATAGATCCAGGTCGTACGACCTATAGGTGTTGTCGTCGTCACCATCGACACCCCGGCGGTCAACGTCGTGGCCATCGCGCCGACGAACGCCACCGAAGTCATCCCCAGGATGCCGGCGGAGATCACCATCTCGATAAGCGTCGCTCCGCGCTGCTCGTTCTGAGCCTTTTGGCGGATGCGCCTCAGATATGTGTGGTATCGATTCATGGGAGAAACGTGTGAACGACGGAGGCCTCCCCGCTGGCCTTCGCCCGCTGCTTCTCTCCCTGCTCCGATCCTGCTCTCGGTCCCAGAGTACCCCGTGTGCAGCAACGCCAACAATCGAGACTTGGTATCCGATGAGGTTGCTTTACGTATATGCCAGCCCGAGGTTCGCACACGCGGCCGGTTCTGCAAGGTTCTCGTTAGTAACCTCCACACGTTCGGACCTTCCCCGACTGTTAGAATCTGTAGCTGATTCGGCTGTATGACCTGCCCACGTGCGCCAGGATGGATCTTTCGGCGCAGGACGGGGAACGCACGGATCTCGGAGGTACGCGATGCCCCTCGAAATGGCCGACCTGGCGAAGAGGCTCCCCACGACGGAGTTCTCGAAGATTGCCGGCGTCGCGGGACTCGGTGACGAAGAAGGGCTCGAATTCATGCGTGGCCTCTATCAGGCCACGATCATCGCCAAGGACAACGGTGATTGGTCCCGCGTCGAGCGCTTCATTGACGAGTGGGAAACGAAGCTGATCAGCCGAGCCCGTCCGGGTGCCCTCCGGTACGAGGACACGCCCTGGCAACCCTTCACCAAGCCCTTGAAGGAATCGAAGGTCGCCCTCATCGGGACCGGCGGCATCTACATAAAGGCCGAGCACGAACCGTTCAACACGGACGGTGACACCTCGTTCCGCGTTATCCCGTCGTCCACCCCGGCCGAACGCCTCGGCATTTCGCACACCCACTACGACACCACCGGCGCGGAGACCGACCCCAACGTGGTCTTCCCCATCGACCGCCTCAGGGAGATGGCGGCGGCCGGAACGATCGGATCTGTCGCCGAGACCGCCTACGGCTTCATGGGCTACATAGTCCGGGATGACGTCGAGACGCTTCTGAACGAAACAGCCCCCGAAGTCGCCGGTCGGATCGTCGCCGATGGCGCGGACGCGGCCATCATCGGCACTACTTGACCCGTGTGCAATCAGTCCGGCGGACTGATCGCGCGCGAACTCGAAAAGCAAGGTGTCAGCACCGTCGTGATCAACCAGGGCCTTCAGCAGCCGGAGCGCATCAAGCCTCCGCGTGTGCTGTTTCTCAAGTACCCATATGGCCAGCCCTTCGGTCAGCCGAACGACACTGACCAGCAGACCGTTCTCGTCGAGGATGCGCTCCGGCTCCTAGAAACGGTCCGCGAGCCCGGCGAGATCGTTCGTGCCCCATACCGCTGGCGGCGTGAAGATTTCTCGGAGATCCGCCGAGAACGCGCCTCACGAGCCGACTGAGGAGACCGAACTCATGGCGACCATGCACTTGATCGATTCCGAGCGACTCGAACCGAAACGCGTCTTCCGTTGCGTCAAATGTGACCCACCAACGAAGAAGCGAGGTGTCCTCCGGCGCTACCTCTTCCGGTTCGAGTCCGACGAGCCTGATCTCTCCGGCGACTACTGTCTGCCCTGCGCGTCCGACTTCACCAGAAGAAAACAGTGGACCATCCGCCAGGAACTCGACGCATCCGGGTGAATCCGGCTTAGCTCACCACCAGTGAGTCTCGTCGAGGGTGCCCGAACCGGCCTCGGCCGCGTCCCACGGTCGCGCGGGAAGATACTTCCAGGTCGCATCGGCGAACATCGCCACGATGTTTCCCTCGTCCATCTCACCGGCCACGCGCAGGGCAACATTAAGCGTCGCCCCGGACGAGATGCCAGCCAGGATCCCTTCGTCTACAACCACTTGGCGAGCCGACCGGATCGCGGTCGCACTGTCCACCAGGAATCGACCGTCGAGCTGGCCGAGGTCTAACAGAGGCGGCGCAAACCCTTCCTGCATGCTTCGCAGCCCCTGAACGCGTTCTCCGGGTCGCGGTTCCACGCCGATGATCCGCACTCCCGGGTGCGTCTCTCTAAGCCGTCGACCGACGCCCATGATCGTTCCGCCGGTTCCGATTCCCGCTACGAACGCGTCCACCTTCGGCAGTGCCTCCGCTATCTCACGGCCTGTTGTCAGGTAGTGCGTCTCCACGTTGGCACTGTCCGTGAACTGCCCCAGGGAGTACGTCCCTCCGGCTTCGGCCATCCTCGCGGCCTCCGCGATCGCCCCTTCCATCCCTAACGACCCTTCGGTCCAGCTCACGTCCGCCCCGTAGAGCTGCAACACGTCCGCGATGCTCGGAGCCACGTTCTGTGGGATGCACACGCCGACCGGGTACCCCTTCCGACGCCCGATCATCGCCAGCGCGATCGCGGTGTTCCCGCTGCTCGCCTCGACGATTCGTGTGCCTGCAGTCAGGGCCCCGCGACGTTCTGCGGCCTCCACCATGCCCAGCACGATCCGGTCTTTCACGCTGCCGCTGGGGTTCTGGCCCTCGAGCTTCGCAAAGATCCGCACCCTGGGACTTGGCGACAGCGCCGAAAGCTCCACCAACGGTGTGCCGCCAACAAGGCTCAAGGGCCCTCGGTGTTCCGTCATTGGCTCGGGCTCAGACTCACGTTCTTCGATCGCGCCGACGACCTCGCTAGTACTTCTGAAACAGCTGACCCCAGTCCGTCTCGAGGGCCTTTCGGGCTCGTCGGCGCCCGATCGCGTTGTACCAGAATCCGTTGAAATACAGGTTCGAAGCCATGTACGACCATGGAGCGATAACCGTCCGGAGCAGGAAATTCTCTAGGGGCTTCAATGGTCCCCAGTAGATGAGCTTCTGCCCGCGGCTCGCGAACGTCTCCTCGGACGCTTTCAGCTTCCAGTTGACTGCGCTGATGTCCTCACCAACGACGTCGATCTCCAGCGGGTCTCCGACGCCAAGGCCGGCCTCGTGGGCCATGCGGATGAACTTCACTGACAGCGGATCGATCCCCATCATCTTGGCCGAGATCGCATCGATCGCGACCTGGTCGGAGGACGCGAGCATCACATTCTTGGTCTGCCATCGCATCGCCCTTGGCCCCGGTCCATCACCAACGAAGGTCCCATCGGTTACCGCGAAAACGCCGGGGTGGATCTCCTTCTGGATCGCAAGCAAGTCCACGAGGGTTTCGTGGATCACGGAATGGGTCCAGTGGCGCTTGTGGTTCAGCAGCCCCCCGAACGCGTTCTTCATCGCCCCGGTCATGGTCGTGAAAACGTGGGTCTTCATCGTTGGGAGGTGCAGGATATTTTTCCCTGAGAACATCGCCGGGATGGTCAATCCCTCCGGGAAGATCTCGTCCAGAACCCGCAGCGGGGCTTTCGGCTCGTACCGGATCCATTCCTCGTCCTCGAGATGGACATTCGGGATTCCGTGTTTCTCAACGACGGGCAGGTGCTTGTTCTTCACCTCGCCCTCGCGGGCGTCGACTACAACGGTGCCGTTGTGGGTGGCAATCAGGTCCGGATACCCTGCATCTTTCAACTCGCGTATCACGCCGTCGAGCTGCCAGGGCGTCGTGGACACTGCGGGGTACCACAACTGCCACGAAACGTTGATCTTCAACAGGGTCGAGGCAGTCGTCGGCAAAGCTTCTCGGTACCCCGCCATTCGCATCGCCTCGGCAACATCGTCGAGCACCGTCTCCGGCCGGGTGGATACGACCGCGACCTTGGGACGCGCCTGTCGCGTTCCGCCGCCCGAAGTCGGTTCAGCAGTTGTCTGGGTCATCAGATCTCCGTGACGAAATTTCCATCATGTGACGGCGGGGTCAGTCAGGAAGCGAGGTTCTTTGCCGCATCGACGATATGTGCAGCATCGATTCCGGCCGCCGCCATCAACTCCGCGGGTGTACCCGAACCCGGCATTCCCACGACTGCCAGCTTCGCTACGCGGGTCTGGACGTTCGACTCGGCGAGCGATGCAAGCACCGCGTCTCCCAGTCCTCCCTCGG
>CAZIBZ010000278.1:0-3433 GCA_964537445.1 uncultured Dehalococcoidia bacterium
TGCAGGAGCGCGCGTCCACCCGTCGGTCTTCGAACGATCTCGGTTCCGGATTCCGCACAACGGTCTCGGTCCAAGAGGCTCGGATCGGATCCTCGGCCCGCCTCTTGAAACCGACCGAGCGACAAGGTTGTGGAGTCCCACCCGTAGATGCGGAGCGTCGGTTGCCATTCCTCGCGAGTCTCACGTCCAGCCGCGAGCATCGCTTCATCAACGGCCATATTGACGCGGCCCGAAGAGGGCGGGGACACGACCAGTCTCCAGGTTGAAGCCATCGTTGGTTCACGATACGCGGACAGATCGCAGGCGCGCCATCTGAACGCCCACACTTATTCTGGTTCCGGACATGTCCAGAGACGCAATCAGGTGACCACATCCTGGAAACGAAAGCTGAGCACCGCCCACCTGCTCCTGGCGCTTACGTTAGTCACGCTGACCGCGTGCTTCGTCGATCCGGCTCCCACTGCAACGCCACCTCCTCTCGAGCCGACACCCACGGCGACCACACTGGCCGTTGAACCGACGGTGAGGCCCACCACGGCCCCTCCGATTCCAACAGATGAGCCACCTACACCATCGATTATCGTCCCTACCGGGGCCCCATCGACACCTACTCCGCACCCCACGCTGACCAGCACGCCTGTACCGTCGGTCGTACTTCGCACCGCCGAGCTGGGCGGCTGGACCACGCCTCTGGATCCGCACAACAACACCTCGCCGGCCTTCCACCGGTTCTTCGGGAACGTGTATTCCGGCCTGGTTCGCTGGCAGACCGACGAAAACCTGGGTTCACATGTCCGAATCGTCGTCCCGGATCTCGCGGAGAGTTGGACCCAACCCAACGCTCTGACGTACGAGTTCACGCTTCGGGAAGGAGTCCGTTGGCACAACATTGAACCCGCCTTCGGCCGCTCAGTCACGGCAGATGACGTCACCTTCAGCATCCGGAGGCTCTTTGGCAGTTCCCATCAATCGCTGTGGCGTCGAGTCGGCTCCATCTCGACCGTGAACGAAACGACGGTCCGTGTGACGCTCACGAGTCCTTATCCCGGATTTCTTGCCCAACTTGCGAGCGGGTTCAACGCGATTGTGCTTCCTGAACTCGCCGACGGTTTGGGATTGGAAGAGGGCCCCCCGGTCGGCACGGGTCCGTTCGTCTTCGATGCACGTGGTAGCCATTTCCTGACACGCGGCATCATCAGCCGTCACGAGGGTTTCTACGAACCCGAGAGGCCGCAGGTTGACCGCATCGAGCGGATCATCGTCGGCGACCAGCGAGCAGCCATCGCCATGCTCAGGACCGGATCGATCGACTACCTGTTCACGGACGTGGGCGGTATCGAAGAAGCGCTCGACGCAGATCGTGGTGACTTTGACTCTTTCCGCTACACGAATGGAACGGGCTGGGCTCTCACCTTCAAACAGACCGCACCTTTTGACGATCCGCGTGCGCGTCGCGCGGCTACATTGTCAATCGACCGCACGCACTTCTGGGTTACGTACACCCGTGCGGCACTCCCGATCGAGGTCGGCCTGGGAATCCCTCTCCCCGATGTCGACGCGCGCTTGAGCGCGGAGCGAAAGGCCCCATACTTCTCCTACGACCCCGATGGTGCCCGTGCTCTCCTGGAATCGTTGGGGACTGCCGGCCGGGAACCTTTCATCGTCTCAATCCCGGACGTGGGGGTGAACCAGGTCGATGCAGGCCTTGAGTTGGTGCGGGACCTCAGGCGTGCCGGCTTCTCGGCTGAGGCAAATGTGATGCCCGTGTCTCTCTACGCCACGACCGTTCAAGCACCGCCGGGTAACTTCGATGTTTCATTGGGACCGGTCGGCGCTCCACCAGAAGCGGACCTCTGGCTCCATGAGAGGTTCGGACCGAGCGGCGCGTTCAACACCGTCGGCCCGGTCGATCCCGAACTGGACGCGTTGATCGCCGCGCAGCGTCAGGCGGCCGACCCACGGAAGCGTGCCATGCTCCTGCAGGAGACCCAAATCCACCTACTGGAGGCCGCGTACCAACCAATGGTCTTCCTGGATCAAACATGGCTCGTCACCACCAACGGCTGGACCGGCTGGCCCCGCTCATTCCCGGACGAACCCTTCCAGCGCTTCCTTCGAGAGGTCTCTCCAGCCTCTTAGCGACTGCCGCCCCGCAGGGCCATGTTGCTCTCGATTTGGCTTCGGGCGAGCGAGGCTCCCTCAATCCGTTCGCCTCTCGGGCGACTCTTCTGACATGCGGATAGGGCCCAAATCTGTTCCAAACCTGCGCGGTGTATACTGACCGCCACTTCCCTGAAGCTCAGTCGGAGGGGAATAATGCTGTTATCGCTGGGGCGCGTACGTTGATGTTGGGACCACCGGGCGAAGAAGCCGAACCCGCTTCGGATCAACAAGAGAGCGAAATGGCTCAGTTGTTGGCTGAGCAGGAAGACTGGTCGCCCTCGCGTCGCCGGGGTGAGGCCGTTGAGGGCTCCGTCATCAGCATCGATGACGACGGTGTCCTCGTGAACATCGGCACCAAGAGCGAGGGCATGATTCCCACCCGCGAGATGCGGACCCTCGATCCCGCCGAATTCCAAGCTCTCAAACCCGGCGACTCCATCGTCGCTACAGTCGTCCGAGAGGAGTACGGCCAGTACGTCCTCTCCTACGACCGAGCCCAGGCCGAACGCTCTTGGCGCCAACTTGAGAAGGAGCAGGAGACGGGCAACGTACTCGACGGAGAGGTAGCCGGATACAATCGCGGCGGCCTGCTGGTCGATGTCATGGGAATCCAGGGATTCGTGCCCCTGTCACAACTTTCTCCCGAGCACCGCGCTCTCGTCCAGGGCGAACCGGGCGAAGGGGAAGAGCCCACTAGCGCGCTCGCCTCCCTTCATGGCGACAAGGTCGCCGTGAAGGTGATCGAGGTGAACCGCAGACGCCAACGTGCCATCCTCTCCGAACGTGTCGCTGCGCAAGAGCAGCGTGACGAAAAGCGTCTCGAGCTTCTCCAGGAACTTGAGGTCGGGTCAACGCGCCACGGGCGCGTTACCGGCGTCCAGGACTTTGGCGCTTTCGTCGACCTCGGCGGGGCGGACGGCTTGATTCACATCTCCGAACTTTCGTGGGAACCGGTCACATCTCCTTCGGAAGTCGTCCAGCCTGGCCAAGAAGTGGACGTCCAAATCCTCAAGGTTGATCCTGAGACTCGCCGCATCTCGCTGAGCCTGCGGCGTACCCAGAACGACCCCTGGCAGGTCGCAGTGGGCCAGTTCTCGGAAGGACAGGTCGTCGAAGGACCGGTTACCCGGCTTGCGGCATTCGGCGCCTTCGCTCGGCTCGAAGGGAACGTCGAGGGCCTCATCCACATCTCGGAATTGGCGGATCGCCACATACGACACCCAAAGGAGGTTGTCACGGAAGGCGAGTCATACCAACTCAAGATTCTCCG
>CAZIBZ010000279.1:0-11540 GCA_964537445.1 uncultured Dehalococcoidia bacterium
ATCCGGTGACCACGGCGACCTTTCCGTCGAGGCTGAATTCAACCAGGCCGGGCATCAAGCCTCCGTTCCTCTCGCGGCTGCGGTGCGTCCTCGGGGCAGGCATCGCGCAAGTTTTGGTTTCGGAATGGTCGGGGTGGCCAGGATCGAACTGGCGACCTCTTGGTCCCAAACCAAGCGCGCTGCCGCTGCGCTACACCCCGCGTCTGGAGAGTCTAGCAACGCGTTCAGAGGCTCTCAGAACGATCGAACGCGAATCTATCCGTGGTTGGGCTGCCGGGCAGTTCGCCGGGTTACGTTCCTTCGTCACCGACATCCGACTGGCGCTGCCGGAGGAAATCTTCCAGGTCCCGGACGAGTTCCTGAGGGTTCGGCATTTCGGCGGATCCCACCGATGACCCGGATGATGCTTCCTGAGGTGTCGGCTCGATCTCGTCGAAGTACTGCTCGAGGCGCTGCACGTAGGAGCGCATGGATGGTTCCTGGGAAACCGCCTGCTCACACCGTTCGCTGAATTCCTTGACCTGGCCATCGAGGTCGCTCAGATCGACCGCGATACCGAACGCCTGGCGAAGGTTTTCCAGGATGGATTGGATAACCCAGGGGTTCGGGGTGGTCTGAATGTAGTGAGGGACGTGTCCCCAGAGGCTCGCGTAGGCCATGTTCCGATCCTGGCATGCCTCGACCACGGCGGACGCTACACCGGTGGGACCCGTGTACGAGCCTCCTCGCTGCATGCCAAGGTCGGTCATGATCCGTTGGATCTCGGCTGTGCTGCCGGAACCGTTCACCTGGGGTTTCCTGGTGTGTGGGACCGCGTTCAGCAGCGCGCCGCAGGTAACGATTTGCTCGACCCCGCTCTCGATAGCCAGGTCCAGGAAGGCGTTCGCGAAGGTCTTCCACCGCAAGCTCGGCTCGATACCCATAAACAAGAGCAGCGGCGAGGTACTGTCAGTCCCCTCCGCGATGAAGAACTGGTTCCGCGGCCACGTCAGTGAGCGCATCCCCTCGTCATTGACGTGGACGATGGGGCGGTACTGGGTGAAGTCGAAGAACTCCTCGGCATCGAATTCCGCCAGGGGTTGGGCGCGTCGCGAGCGGACGAGGTAGTCGATGGCTCCAGTGGCGGAGTCGCCGGCATCGGACCAACCGCCAAACGCAGCGACAAGGGTTCTTACACCCTTTGGAAGTTCCCGGTGAAGGCGGAGATGGTTCACAGGAGATCCTTTCGTGCTGTCGAGGGGAAAGCCCCTGATTACACTACTTCATAGCGCGGGCGCCCGCCTGTGTAAAGGCGAACCGGCGCTAGCAGACGGAGGATGGTGGTGGTCGAAGAGATCGTTCTCGCGGAACCCCGAGGGTTCTGCGCCGGCGTTGTCCGTGCAGTCGACGCGGTTGACGAGGCGCTTCGCACCTACGGGCCGCCGATCTACGTCCGACGGCAGATTGTTCACAACCCCTTTGTGGTCGCGGATCTGGAGAGCAAGGGCGCGATCTTCGTCGAAGAGGTGGATGACGCCCCCGTCGGAGGAAGGATGATCTTCAGCGCACATGGAGTGCCACCCGAGACTCGGGAAGCGGCGGCCGGACGGAAGATGCAAGTCGTCGACGCCACGTGCCCGCTCGTCACAAAGGTCCATGCAGAGGCGATCCGCTATGCGCGAGCCGGAAGGTCGATCGTTCTGGTGGGTCACGAGGGGCACGACGAGGTCGTCGGAACGATGGGAGAGGCCCCGGACAAGATTGCGCTCGTGGGTTCAGTCGAGGAGGCTGTCAACGCTAGCCTGGATGATGATTCGGATGGGGTCGCCGTCATCACGCAGACGACGCTCAGCGCCGACGATACCGCGCAGATCCTGGACGCCCTGCGCGCGCGTTTTCCTCAGATGAAGACGCCAACGCGCTCGGACATTTGTTTCGCGACGCAGAACCGGCAGGACGCGGTGAAGGAACTCGCCGCCGAGGTCGATCTCGTCCTGGTGCTTGGCGCGGAGAACAGCTCGAATTCCCAGCGACTCCGGGAGGTCGCGGGAACCGCTGGCCGCCACGCATACCTGATCTCGAGCGCCGGTAGCATCGACGAGTCGTGGTTCGCGGGCGTCAAGAAGGTCGGGATCACTTCCGGCGCGTCGACTCCAGAGTCGCTGGTGGATGAGGTACTCCAGTACTTCAAGGAAAGGAACGTCGAGCGATTCACAAGGATCCGAACGGTGGATGAGGACGTGCAGTTCGCGCCGGCGCCCATGGCGGCGCCCGGGGTCAAAACTGCTGGGTAGCGACACCCCGGTGAGCGTCGGGCGCACGGCTACATGGTGATCCCATAACCGAGATAGATGAAGACCGACGATAGAGAGGGCGATTTCATTGTGCGCCTCCGCGGCGAAGTTTCTTCGTGGCGCGAGGAGGGCATCATCGACACCGCCACCGAGACTCAGATCCTTTCACGGTACCCGGCGACGGCGCCCGGACCGGACGAAGGGCGGCTCAATCGCCTCGTTCTCATCCTCAGCGTCGCTGGCGGACTGATCGTTGGCCTCGGCTTCATCCTGGCCGTGGCATCCAACTGGACGGAGGCGGCACGGCTGACGAAGGTCGTTCTTCTCCTGACGGCGCTGATGGCAGTGCAGGGAGCCGGTTTCTGGCTCCGATACCGGAGGCAGATGCCACGCGTCGCGGCCGGGGTCGTCCTCATTGGCCCACTGGTGTATGGAGCGGCGGTATTTCTAGTGGGCCAGGCTTACCACGTCCCGATCAACGAACCGTACCTGTACCTGCTGTGGGGGTTGGGTTCGATCCCCATCGCGTACGTTGCCGACTCGCGTCCCACGCTGATCCTGTCGGCGCTCGTGTTGATCGCCTGGTACGCGTCGCTGTTGGGCCGGTGGGATGTCGAAGTCATTTCTGGCCCGAGCGCGCTTGCATTCTTCGCGTTGGGGGCAACGATCCTCTGGGCAGGCGAGGCACACGAGTTTGACGATCGGACCCGCCTGTTCGCGCCAGTTCTCGCAACCACAGGCTTGATCGTCTCGATGTTCGTGATCTTCATGCTGACTCACGTCGAGATCTGGCGTGGGATTGATGATCCGGACGAGGCGGCGTCGTTCGGGAACGAACCGACGGCGTTCGGGATCAGCCTCGGGGTCCTGGTGGCCGGCGCAGCGACGTTGATAGCGTTTGGTCTGTGGCGACGAAGAGACTCGCGCGTCATGGCCGCTCAGGCGGTTGGGACGGTCGGAGCATTCTCATTCACGGCTGTTCTGTTCCTGACCACACCCTTCAGCGACGGGGCTCCCTATGCGGTCATATTCAATGGGCTGGCCGTCGCGATAATCGTCTGGGCGGTCGTGGTGGGCCTGTGGAGTCAGCGAGAGACATTCGTGAACACGGGACTCGTGTTCGCCGGGCTTCTCATCCTTGCGCGCTATCTTGACCTCTCTTTCACGCTGTTCGATCGCTCACTGGTGTTCATCGGCGGCGGCCTCGTCCTGATCGGGGCGGCGTATGGGCTCGAACGCGCTCGAAAACTGTTGTTGGCTCTGGGCTCGACCCAACGGCCCGGTGAGAGAGGACATCCGGCGTGAGAGCGTTGACGCGCCCCCAGGTGTTGTTCCTCGTCGCAGCGGTCGTGCAGATCGTGATCGTGCTGGGGTTCGTGGGAGCTCGTGAGTCCCTGTTGCGACGTGGGGAGGAGATCGTTCTTGCGACGGTTCCGGTAGACCCACGGGACCTATTCCGCGGTGACTACGTGGTGCTTCGCTATGAGGTTTCCTCCGTTGATTTATGCTTCGGTTCGGTCGGTTCCCGTATCTACGTTCCGCTGGTTCGGGCCGAAGACGTGTACGTCCAGGCGAACGCGGAGCGCGTGCCACCGTCGGAGGATCTGACCGCCCTCCGATCGCGGCACGCGGGGCCCGTGCTCAAGGGTCAGATCGAGACTCAAGTCCCGGCACTTGCAGACGAGCCCATGACACCGCCACCGGAAAACGAACCAGGGCTCGCAGTTCCGGATGACGGGAGGAGTTGCGTCGTCTCCTACGGGATAGAAAGCTATTTCGTTCCAGAGGGGACGGGCAGAGAGATCGAGCAGCAACTGGGTGATATCAAGGTGCGGGTAACGGTGGACGGCGAAGGCCGTGCCGCGATCGTTGGGTTAGTGCCCGAGGACGATCCGCCGAGGTAATCACGGAACGTCAGGTCCCGGATAAAGAGGAACGCAGGTCCGATGCGATATTAAAAGATCGGGACCTGCGTTCCCCTGGGGGTAGGGGGGGACTGGGAGGGTGTAGTCGTTATTTAAGTGCGGGCAAGCCTCCGAGACTTGCGTCGCAGGAACGGTGGCAAGTCGTCGTTGTCCGACTCGCCGAGTGCGGCCCGTAGGATCTCGTCGACCACCAGGTCGTTCTCCATGTCAGGTCCGCTGGTCTGGAAACCGGTGGCGATGAGCGTCAAGCAGACATCGCCGCCCAGCGTGTCGTTCGGGACGACACCGAAGATGATGTTGGCATCACCGTCGACGGCACGTGCAATCACGTCCGCCGCTGCATGAATCTCCGAGAGCGCCAGGTCGGGCCCGGCCGCGATGTTGAAGAGCACGCCGGTCGCGCCCGTGATGTCGACTTCAAGCAGCGGGTTCGCGATGGCGGCGTTCGCCGCGTCGATCGCTCGCGCCGTTCCGCTGCCCCTGCCGATGGCCATCAGGGCCTGTCCGGAGCCGGACATCACGTTCCGTACGTCGGCGAAGTCGAGGTTGATCTCGCCTGGGACTGTCACGAGTTCTGAGATGGAATGGACTCCCTGCCGGAGCACGTCGTCCGCCATCTTGAACGCGTCTTGCCAGGATGCCTCTGAGCCAGCGACCGCAAGAAGACGCTCATTCGGGACGATGATCAGGCTGTCGACCGCGTCATGGAGACGGGCGATCCCCTCTTCTGCCTGACGTGCTCGATGAGCACCCTCAAACCCGAACGGCCTGGTAACGATACCGATGGTCAGAGCACCCGAATCTCGGGCGACCTGAGCGATGACGGGGGCGGCGCCGGTTCCGGTGCCTCCACCCATGCCCGCCGCGACGAAGACCATGTCAGCGCCGTCCACTTCTTCAAATATCTGCTCACGGCTTTCTTCGGCGGCATTCTGGCCGACCTCAGGACTACCGCCCGCGCCGAGGCCGCGGGTCAAGTCGTCGCCGATGCGGAGGCGGCCGGAGGTATCGATCCGGGTAAGCGCCTGGGCATCCGTGTTCACGGCGATGTATTCGACGTTGGGGGACGCTTGCGCGGCCATCCGGGTTACGGCGTTACATCCACCGCCGCCCACGCCAAAGCACTTGATGTTCACCAAACTGTCCACGTCGGTCGTGAGTGACATGCTTACCCCTCCCGTACTCTTCTATACCTGCGGATCCGCGGTGATTCGTTCCGCGGCACGCAACCTGGCTGACCGGCTTGCCGGGTTGCGGGCGATCTCATCCAGTGATGGGGTCGTCACGCTCCGGCTCAAACGACGAACCTGCATCTCATGGCCGCACGTGCAGACCGGCTGACGGGGCGGGCAGATGCACTGTTTTGACTCACGCTGGAGGAACTGCTTGACGATGCGGTCCTCCAGCGAGTGGTAGGCCACCACGACCAATCGACCTCCGGGCTTAAGGAGACCAAGCGCTTGCGGGAGGGCCGACTCCAGCGCCTGAAGCTCCCCGTTCACCGCGATACGGAGGCTCATGAAAACTTTCGTGGCCGGGTGGATGCGCGCTGCGCTGCGCTTGCCGATTGCGGCCATGACGGCCTCGGTGAGTTCTTTCGTCGTGCGGACCGGCCGGCTCGAGACGATGGACCGCGCGATGCTTCGCGCAGATCGAGCGTCCTCTTCGCCAAAGGTCCGGAACAGGTCAGTCAGTTCCTCTTCGGGGAGGTCGTTGACCAGGTCGTAGGCAGATATTTCCTGGGACGGGTCAAATCGCATGTCCAATGGCTGATCGCCGTGGAACGTGAATCCCCGAGCCTCGGCCTGAAGCTGCCGCGACGAGAGACCCAGGTCCATGACGATCCCGTCGACCTTTTCGAACCCGAGTGAGTCGGCGACGGGCGCCATTGACGAGAAGTTCGCCTGTACGAGGGTGTATGACAGAGAGGAGAAGTGGTCGAGCCTCCGGGCAGCGATCGGCATCATCGCCGGGTCCGCGTCCATTCCCAGGACTTCACCGTGCGCGGCAACGATCGCTTCCGAGTAGCCGCCCTCACCGAGCGTGGCGTCGATATATCGACCGCCGGCTCGAGGGCGGATGGCGTCCGTCACCTCGTTCAAGAGGACGGGGACGTGATAGATCCGTAAGTCTGCGACCATCTTGCTTCCCTCCCCAACGTGCCTCGGTTTCAGAGGCCGTCTCGGCTGCGGTGGGCCGTCCGGCTCGCCGCGCTTCAGGGGCACTTTGCCAGACGGGAAACAGCTAACGCCAGAAACTGACCTATTGCTGACCTGTGGCCGGTCTGCTTTTGCGAAAACACCGAAATTGACAGCGATGCAGGTTGTTTGTCAGCATTACAACGCAGCGAAAACACAAGAGAGAATCCATCGGAAATGACCACACCCGCCCCTGATAGGCGCGCTCCGCCCTACGTGGCGTATCGCACGTGGGAGACGTTCCTGCAGCAACTGAAGCAGGACGCGTGGCCCGACCTCCCGCAGCAGCTTGATAGCAGCGTCTGGGCCGAATGGGGATTCAACGGCTCGAACCAGTCCGCGCTGAAGCGAGCATTAGTGTTCCTGGGTCTCACGACGGATGACTATCGCCCTACGGAAGACATGAAGGAATTGATCGGCTCCCAGGAGAACGAAGTCGATAGGAAAGCAGTCTTGGAGCGAATCGTGCATGATCGCTACCTGCTCGTCCTGGGGGGCATGGACCTGGGAAACGCTACGCGGCAGCAGGTCCGTACGGCTTTCCAACGGGCCGGATCCGGGACCAAGACCGCCGACAAAGCGGTCTCCTTTTTCGTTGCGATCGCCCAAGATGCCGGAGGTGTCGTTCTTGGCACGCAATTGCGCAAGCGAAATCGAAGGTCTCCGATCCGCGGCAGCGCGTCGCGAAAAACGCAAACCGAAAACGCTGATGAGCCAATACCGAAAATCGATACCGAAAACCGCACACTGCGAAATCAGATAGCACAAGTGTTCGGAACGGAAAAAACCCTGGAACCTCTGGTGCAGGCCCTGGTTGACGAACTGCCGGGCCAAGGCGAACAATGGCCGGTCAGAAAGAAACAAATGTTCGACAACGTTTGGAATGCCACGATGGTGTACCTGTATGAGGACGGCGATCCCATTGACATCGATGACTGATCATGAGAGGCGCCGACAGACAGATGGCTGATTTCACCGTTGCGATCCTGACCTCAAGCGACATGGCCGCGCAGGGGGAACGGGAGGACACCAGCGGCGATCTCGCGAAAGAGTTGATCGAGACGAATGGAGGAAAGGTTGTCGCCCGGGCGGTCCTTCCGGATGAGCAGGAAGCCCTGGCGACGCAGCTGAGGGCGTGGGCAGATTCGGGCGAAGTGGGTCTGATCCTGACGACCGGCGGCACCGGTCTCGGCCCGCGAGACGTGACTCCCGAGGCGACGCTTGACGTGGCTGAGCGCCTGGTCCCGGGACTGGCAGAGCAAATGCGCGCTCAGACGGTCGCGAAGACGCAGATGGCGATGGTTTCACGCCAGGTGGTCGCGTCCAGGGGCGGGTGCCTGATCGTGAACCTGCCCGGAAGCACGAACGGCGTGCGTGAATGCCTCGAGGTCGTCATGTCGGTGCTCCCTCACGCGGTCGAGGTTCTTTCGCAGCCCCGAACCGAGCAACACCCTCGATAAAGAGGATCGGAGCCGGCCCTGCGCATTCACGTCGTCACGCTGTTTCCGGGCTCGTTCCCGGGACCGTTGGCGGACAGCGTGATCGGACGGGGGATGGATGACGGCATCTTCTCTTTGTGTGCCCACGACCTCCGCGAGTACGGAGAGGGACGTCATCGAACCGTGGACGACTCGCCGTTCGGCGGTGGACCGGGGATGGTGCTGAAGGTCGGTCCACTGGCATCCGCGATCGATTCGGCGAGGGTCGAGGCAGGGCAGGGCACCGAGGTCGCCCGGACACCGGTGATACTCCTCGACCCGAGGGGTCGGCGATTCGATCAATCGATCGCCGACGAGCTTGCGACCCATCCCGAGTTGATCCTGGTTTGTGGGCACTACGAAGGCGTTGACGAGCGCGTTCGCGAGACTCTGGTGACTGACGAGATCAGCGTCGGAGACTTCGTTCTGACCGGAGGCGAACTCGCTGCGATGGTCCTGATCGACGCTGTCGCGCGGCGATTGGGGGGCGTCCTCGGAAGCGAGGAATCGGGGCGACGCGATTCGTTCGCAGAGGGACTGCTGCAGTACCCGCAGTACACGCGCCCTGCGACGTTTGACGGGTCCCAGGTACCCGAGATACTCGTCTCCGGCGACCACGCGAAGGTCGCGGAATGGCGTCGACGCCGATCGTTGGAAGAGACCCTCGCTCGTCGACCCGATCTCATCGACCAAGCCGACGTATCCGACCGTGAGCGGGAGTGGCTTGCCGAAGCGCAACGGGTGGAACGTGATTCCCAGTCCTAGGAGACCGGGCCGGCTTTGCTCCACCAAGCTGCGGCAGCTATAATGCCTTCCGCCGTACCGCCTTTCTCCACGTTAGTTCCGTTCCCCAATCCACCGAGGTTTCTCCATGGACGTTGGCCATCTCCTGACAGATATCCCCCAGAAGCACAAGTACCAGAATGTGCGGCCCGGGGACACAGTTCGCGTCCACTACCAGGTGGTCGAGGGCGAACGCGTGCGCACCCAAGTACTCCAAGGGATTGTCATGTGGATGACCCGCGGCGGTCCGAACGCGAACATCACGATCCGCCGGATCGTCCAGGGTATCGGAGTCGAACGGACCTTCCTTCTGAATTCTCCGAGACTCGAGCAGATCGAGGTCGTTCGCCAGGGCCGCGTGCGACGGGCACGTCTTTATTACCAGCGCGAGCGGACCGGTCGGAAGGCTCGTATCCGGGAGAGTGCGCGGCCCAGGCCCGTGATGGAGGAAGAAACAGTGGCGGTTGCCGAAGCTCCGCCCGAAGAGAGCGTCGCGGCAGACGAGCAAGAGAACGTAGACGAAGTGACAGTCGCGGACGATTCGGCGGAGACGGTCGAGGAGACGGCGACCGAAGAAACCTCCGATGCGGACGAAACCCCGGAAACCGAAGAGACGGACACGGAATCCGAGTCGAAATCCGCGGACTGATCCCAGGCTTCGTTTTCCGTGGGGGCGAGCCCCCCCACACGTTGATCTCGTAGACCGGTATGCGGTTCGCCGAGGTTGCGGTCGATGCGCCCGGAGCCGAGCGCCAGACCTTTACCTATTCGGTCCCTGATCAAGTCAACGTGGTCGTCGGCCATTCTGTACAAGTTCCGTTCGGTGCCCAGCCACGACATGGGCTCGTCGTTGCTCTCGCCGAAGAGACTCCGGTCGAATCGGTTCGGGAGATCCAGGGAGTCACAGAACCGGAACCGCTAATTTCCGCGCTTCACGTCGGTCTTGCCGATTGGATGACAGCGCGATACCTGTCGACTCCGTTCGAACCGCTCCGGCTCATGCTTCCGCCCGCGTCCGGTCGCCGCCGGCGAACGCTCTATCGGTTGTCGACGACGGATGATCGATCCCGAAGCAAGGCGTTGATCTTCGAAACCGATCTGGACGAACGGATTGTCCAGGCGCTGACCGCACGAGGCCCCTCGGAGCTGGCAGCGCTCGGCGCAGAGCTTCACGAGAATGCTCCGACGCTTCGCAAGGCCATCGCGCGACTGCGGCGAGCCTCCGTGGTTGAGATCGAAATCCTTTGGAGCCCGCCCCGGGTGTCGGCGCGATTCCAATCCACCTATCGATTGAACGTGGCAACCGCGCAGGTTGCCGAGATGGCCGATCGCCTCAGATCGAGCGGAGCACCGAAGCAGGCAACTGCGCTCGAATTTCTGGCCGGGGAACCTGATTCGTCTCGTGACGTGCCGGCGAGCGAGGCGGTCTTACGGTCCGGAGTGAAAGCGCAGTCGTGGAAGGCGTTAGCCAGGAAAGGGATCGTGACCTTCGATCGGCGCGAGGTGCGACGGGGGCCGGTTGCTGAACGCTCTCACGAACCGGTCGGCGGGCGCGAGACCCGGCACACGCTGACTGCGGACCAGGAAACCTCACTGAGTCGCATCGACAAAGCCCTAACGGACCGTTCGAGGCGCCACGTAGAAGAGCCGAGCGTCTTTGTGCTCAACGGCGTCACCGGAAGCGGAAAGACGGAGGTCTACCTCGGTGCGCTCGGGCGGACGATCGCCGTTGGGAAACGGGGGATCGTGCTCGTTCCAGAGATCGCCCTAACTCCACAGACCGTGAGCCGTTTCATGGACCGATTCCCCGGGCGTGTCGCGGTCCTGCACAGCGGCCTGTCTCTCCGCGACCAGTACGACGAATGGCGCAACATCAGGGACGGACGTTTCGATGTGGTGATCGGTCCTCGTCGCGCAGTGTTCGCACCGCTGGACAATATTGGCCTGGTCGTCGTGGACGAAGAACAGGAGTGGTCATACAAGCAGGATGAGAGGGCGCCCCGATATCACGCCCGGGATGTTGCCATCGAGCTGGCGCGCAGGGCAGGGGCCGTCACGATCCTCGGCAGCGCGACACCGGACATCGGATCGATGAGGGCCGCGGTGGACCCGAGTTGGCCGACCTACGAAGTGCTGCGGTTGCCTGAACGTGTTTCTGGTTCTGTGGCCGCTCACGGCCGTTCACCCGGTGGATACAGTCGGCCCCTCGCGCACGTCGACGTGGTGGACCTTCGAGAAGAACTCCTCGCCGGAAACCGCAGCATCTTCAGCCGTTCGCTGACACTCGGGACGCGGGAGGCTCTGGATGCAGGAGGGCAGGCGATCCTGTTTGTCAACCGCCGAGGCGCAGGCAGCGCCGTCCAGTGCCGGTCGTGCGGGCACGCGCTCATGTGCTCCCGATGCAGTATCTCGCTCACGTATCACAACGATGGGACGGTCCGGTGCCACCGTTGCGGCCGCAAACGGCGCGGTGGGGTCCCAACGACCTGCCCGTTGTGTCGGAGGCCAACGATTAAGCCGATTGGAGTGGGGACCGAACAGGTGGTCGTGGAAGCAGAAAAGGCGTTTCCGGGGGCGGTGGTGACCCGGTGGGACAGAGATGCGGTGAAGCAGTCTAGGGGCCACGCCGAAATCGTTGGTCGATTCATCCGCCGGGAAGCGGACATTCTTGTTGGCACCCAGATGCTGGCGAAGGGTCTCGACTTTCCCGACGTGACGTTAGTGGGAGTCGTGAATGCGGACATCGGCTTGCACTCGCCGAACTTCCGCGCGGGCGAGAGGTCGTTCCAACTTCTGTGCCAGGTTGCTGGAAGGGCAGGGAGAGGGGAGATGCCGGGCCGCGTGGTCATCCAGACCTACGAACCCGACCACTACGCGATACTC
>CAZIBZ010000280.1:0-10582 GCA_964537445.1 uncultured Dehalococcoidia bacterium
GCGATCGCGACCCCGGGCCACACCGCGGGCAACATGTGCTACTTCCTTGAGGATGCCGGGTTGCTCTTCACCGGAGATCACGTCATGGGCCAGGGCACGGTTGTTGTCCGGACCGATCAGGGCGGATCGATGGCCGAACACGTCGCCTCGCTCCGACTCCTGACAGACCTTGGAGCACGCAAGATGCTATCCGGTCACGGGGCCGAGATCACCGACGTCAATGCCAAGATCGATGAGCTCGTGCGCCATCGCGAACAACGGGAGTTGCAGTTCGCCGAGCTGCTTGCGGACGGAGTCGCGACCATCGAAGAGATGTTGCGCCGCCTCTACAGCGACACTCCGGAACGACTGTTGACGCTGGCCCGTCACCAGGCGATCGCACACCTGGAAAAACTGTGCGAGGAGGGCCGTGCAGTCGCCGTCGAGAAAGGCATCTCGTATCGCCGGGCCTGATCAACACATTCGATATCCGAGGGCCTTGCCTGCGGTGGCGCAGACACCCCACCAGCGGTAGAATGCCCCTCGAAACGAACAAGGGGTAGGTTCAGGATTATGCCCCTGTCGATTGTCGCCGGCTTGGGGGTCGGCGCGGTCTCAACGACCATGCGACAGGTGCACTCTCAAGTTCGAGAGTCATCCGGCTGCCCATCCAAACAAGCCTGTCCGTACTCGCCCTTCGGCTAAACAGGGGGTCGCAAATCGTGCCAAGTACCGCGAATGCCACAGACCGAAAACACGGCGCCGTCAGCTCATTCGGTGGAGGATTGGCGGGGCCTCCGGTCGACGCGGCGTTCGAGCGTGCGCTCAGCGACCTGATAGCTGCTACCAAACGCGGACACGACCCTGGCAGCGAATACTTCAACCCTTCCGACGAATGGCTGCGAGCGCGCATGCGGATACTCCAGGACCTTCCAGCAGGCGCGCAGGCCGAACTGCTCGAAGAGGCTGCGGCGGTCGAGCGTGAAGCCGCGGAAGCTGATGCGGAGGGCAAAGCGGCAAGCCGTGCTTGGCCGGATGCGGGAATCAGGCTCGACAGCGGCGGTCTCAGCTTCTTCTCACAGCTTGGCGTCGCCCGCCGTCCCGATCTGACCCAATACTTCATCGACGGCTTTGACCGGAACCGGGACTCGCTGGCGTTCAGCGCGGAAAATCAAGAACTCTTCGCGGAGCTCTTGCCTCTTATCACTGCGGCGTTCCGCTCCGCCCTTGCGGACGGAAACACCGTCGTGCAGACAGATCGGCGCATAGGCGACGTTCCGAACCGTTCATTCCACGCCCGCCAGATGCTCTTCGGCACCCGATACCTCCACCTGCCGTACATGTGGAAGCAGCTGACATTCGAGTTGCCCTCACGACAGCGGGTCGCAGAACCGGATATCCTAGAGATCTCGCTGCCGAACTGGCTCGAGGACATCACGCTCCCCGACGACCTCAAGGCACGGATCGAAAAGGTCGGTCTGACAAAGCTGGTTTTCAAGGCCCCGAAGAGGGGCCTTTCGCTTCACCTGGGCTTCGACTACCTGGGCGAGCACAAGATGGGCCCCCTGTCCATCGCGATGTTCAAAGCGAAGGAGGCCGACGGCCTCGCCGTTCAGGCGGCATTGAGCGTCGCTCACGTCGATGCTGTGGACGGGAAACGGCGGAACACGGCGCTCGTCACGCTGGGACCCTCACTTCACGGCAAGAGCACGTTGACGATCATGCTCGAACTCCCGGACAGCGACCTCGCGAAAGTGCTAGGCCTCAAGACGGACGCGACCGAGGGCGTCTATCCAATGAACGACGACATCATCCTGCTCCAAAAGACTGCGCGTCCGTCGCGCTTCTCCAGGGACGGTAAAACCGTCGAGATCAGCAGGACCATCGACGGTACTGAGGACAACTTCTACGCCGTCCCGTTCCGGCTCGACCGGAGCGACGACCCCATCACGTATGACGTCCTTCGCGGCAGCTCGGACGATCCGAACCCGGGCGAGATCCTCGAAAATGTTCCCGTCTCTGCGGAATCCGGTGCTCCTGATTTCTTTCGCAACCCGGTCCGCAACATGCGGATGATCCTGTCCCGGTCAAGACTGGTGGAGCGTCGCAATGCTCGCGCCGTACTCGAGGCAGTAACCGGTGGCGAACTGAATGACTCCGTCCACGTTCCCATGGAGCACATGGACCGGCTGATCTGGCAGGGCGTCATGCGCCAGAACACCGTCGTCCCGCCGCTGGTTCGCCTGACAGCTAAACAGTACGTCCGGTCGCTGATGTTCGGAGAGGCCGTCCAGACTGGGGCCGCCACCGGCGCGATCGGCAGACCTTACGTGGAGTACTTCTCCGACCCGTTCATCATCGGGCTCGAGGACGACAACGCGAACATCATGTACCGCATCCTCCGCGAGATCACCGACGGTGGGATGAACCAGGAGTTCTACATCTTCAACACTGGTGGGGTTGGGGCTGACTCCAACGACGCCATGACCGGCGACAAATACCGGAAGATCACGCGCGAAGTGACGCTCATGTTGCAGGAGGCACTGCTCAGGAACGCGGTGAGGTTCGAGCATGACTCCGCCCTGGGAACGGACGTCGCGGTCGCGATCGTCGATGCCTCCGGCGGTGAGGTGATGGACCTTCGCCAAGACTGGCTCCCGAAGAGCATCTATGGGGACGCCGAGTACGGGATGCGCCTGAAGGAACTCAAGCGAAAGCGCTACTACGGAGACGATCAGGAAGATCGAGCGGGGATCCTCCGATACACGAAAGTCTCCGCCGAGATCTTCGACCAGAAGGACATTCCGGTGCCGTCGAACGAGCGAGAACTCGCATGGCTGACGTCGTTCTTCTGGCACCTCGACAGCGCGCACGAGACACTGGCGGAAGCATCTGCCAACTCGACTTCTGGGATGGCCCCGAACGGCGTCGACGCCGAAGCCTTGAATAAGGCCTATAGGGAATCAACGAGTCAGGGCCTCGTGTTGAGTGCGGAAGCAAAAGCAGCCGCACAACGTCTCGGACTGGCGTAACGAAAGGGGACCGACTGGCGACCCGGACCGGATTTGAACCGGCGATCTTTGCCTTGACAGGGCAATATGTTAAACCAGGCTACACCACCGGGTCGCGCTTAGCCTGACCGCCACTGACGACGATTCCATTATCTATTCGAGCACCGCGCACTTCAAGGCGTGGAGCGCGTAGAGACCTCGAACATCACTTGAGAGATCGTTGATATGCGATCATCCCTCGTGGGCCATTTCGGACGGCTCATTTGTCGGGAGGCTCACGTCTGCGGGCATTCTTTGGTCGGCTCTCGTCGGAGCAATGGGGTTGAAGATGGCCTTGGTCGAAGGTCGATTTAGAGGTTCACGTGGCCTTCGCCGAATCGATCCGCTGCCGCTCGTGGCTTTCGCGAAGCCGCTCCAGCGCCGCTCCGATCCGCTCGAGGCAGACGTCTCGGTCCAGGACCTCCATCGTCTCGAACAACGGAGGTGCAGCAGTCCGTCCGGTCAGCGCGACACGCAGCGCACCAAATAGCTTCCGCGTACTCGAGTCGATCTCAGGAACGAGCGCGCGCAACGCCTCTTCCAGCCGCGCTGACGACCATTCCCCGTCGAGCGCGATCAACCGCCGTTCGGCTGCTTCCAGCCAGCCCGTGACGACCGCTGCATCCTCAGGAACGGGTTCATCGCCCAGGTCAGCGCCCTCATCGACGCGTCGCTTCATTTGCTTGTCACCCATGCCCACCCACACGAGGGCCGGCGGAAATTCCACACCGCGCGTATAGAAAAAGTCGGCTAGTTCTGTGACCTCATGAAGGGTGCGTGCTCGATCCTGCACCAGTTCACACACCTCCCGGGTGAACGACCAGTCCAGGGGTCGAGACACTTCGCCGGGAAGCCCACTAGTCAGGAATGGAAGAGCGGCTTCGGCGAACTGATCCGGCGGCAACTCCCGGATATACAGGCCGTTGATCCAGTTCAGCTTCTCGACGTCAAAGATCGCCGGCGACGCGACGACACGGTCCAACGTGAATCCATTCACCAAGTCCTCGCGTGACATGACCGTGGTCTTGTCATCGAGTGACCACCCGAGAAGCGAGAGAAAGTTCAACATGGCGTCTGGCAGGAATCCCTGCTCCGAGTAGTCCAGCAGGGCCACCGCGCCATGTCGTTTCGACAGCTTGGACCGATCCGCCCCCAGGATCAGCGGCATGTGGGCGAAGATCGGTGGGTCCCATCCGAGCGCCGCGTACAGGAGAACGTGACGCGGCGTGGACGCGAGCCATTCGTCGGCGCGGAACACGTGCGAGATGCGCATCTCATGGTCATCGACGATGTTAGCCAGGTGATAGGTCGGAAACCCGTCCGATTTCAGCAAGACGAAATCATCGATCAATCGATTTTCCCACGTGACCGATCCCCGGATGGCGTCCTTGAACGTCGTTTTCCCCGTGAGGGGCGTTTTGAATCGAACCACCGGGGCGGTGCCCGATGTTTCAGCTTCAGCACGCTCGTCCGGGCTCAGGTTTCGGCATTTCCGGTCATAGCCCGTGGGCGCTTTCCGCTTGGTCTGCGCTTCACGCAGGGCGTCCAGGCGCTCCGATGAGCAGTAGCAGCGATAAGCGTCATCCGACTCGATCAGTCGGTCCGCCGCATCCTGGTACAGCTGACGTCGTTGAGACTGGACGTACGGTGCGAACGGACCGTCGGCCGTGTCCGGGCCCTCGTCCCAATCCAGACCTAGCCATCGGAGCGAATCGAGGATCGCCTCCTCGGCACCCTCTACCCGTCGCTCTTGATCAGTGTCCTCGATCCGAACGATGAACCTCCCACCATGGTGCCTCGCGAACAGCCAGTTAAACAGGGCGGTCCGGATATTGCCGACATGCGGGGTCCCGGTCGGACTCGGTGCGTAGCGGACTCGAACATCGCTGGTGACCATGAAGTGGATGCGTCCTTGCGACCCTTCGTTGGCGGCCTTCGTTGGCCGAATCATCTTACCGGCTAGGTCTCTTGAAATGCCTTTTCCATCAATGGTTCGTAGTCCGAACCGGCAAGCGTGCGTAGAGTCTCGTCCAGGTCTGGGGGGAGCGCCACCTCCGCGACGATCCGTTCATTCGTCATGGGATGGTCGAACGCCAGTCGCAGCGCGTGCAAGAACATCCGCGTGAGCCCCTCTGGCGCGCCCCCGCGGCCATAGGTGCCATCTCCAGCGACGGGATGACCCATCGACGCGAAATGGACCCTGATCTGGTGCGGTCGGCCCGTTTCCGGGCGGGCGACAACCAGCGAGTACCCGCCGACCTGCCCGGCGACCGAGAACGCGGTCCGAGCCTCCCGCCCTCCCCGGACGACGGCCATCCTCTGCCGGTTCCCCAGGTCCCTCGCGATAGGAGCGTCTATGACACCTTCTTCGGGTTGAAAGTTGCCTCGCACCAAAGTGAGGTAGGTCTTCTTCACTTCTCGCTCGACGAAACGCGCGGACAGGGCCTCGTGGGCCAGGTCGGTTTTCGCGATGAGCATCACTCCGGACGTGTCTTTGTCCAGCCGGTGCACGATGCCGGGCCGCTCTTCGCCTCCTGTCCTGGAGAGCGGGGTACCCAACGCGGTGAGACGCTCGATCAACGTGTCCGTCAGGTGGCCCGGTCCGGGGTGAACCGTGACGCCAGCCGGTTTGTCGATCGCCATCAGGTGATCGTCCTCGAACACTACCTGCGGCGCCTCGGCCGTCGACTCTCCGACCTGCCCGTCCGAAGGAGGTCCCAGTCGTACCGTGACCTCGTCTCCGGCGTTCAGGCTCAGTCCAGCCTTCCGCGACGGTATTCCATTGACCGTGACGGCCTGTTCGCGCACCATGCGCGCAAGCGCGGACCGCGAAGTCCCGTCGACCCGATCAGTCAGATAGTGGTCGAGTCTCTGACCGGCGTCCTCGTCGGACACGGTGAAGGAGAGAGGGTTACGCTTTTCCGTCACCGTCGGTCACAGGCATCGAGCTTTGTTCGATCGCTTCCCGTACCCTGGGCTCCCGCTGACGCATTACGTAGAACGCCAGCATCGTCAGTCCGATCAAGAGGGAACTGTCTGCGATGTTGAACGAAGGCCAGTGAAAGCCTGACCAGATCTGGACATCGATAAAGTCCACGACGGCCCCCCGGAATAAGCGATCGGCGAAGTTCCCAAGTGCACCACCCATCACGAGCCCCAGAGCAACGCGAAGTAACAGGCTTTCACGACCGTTCGCCCGGTAGTAGAAGATCACCGCGAGTACGCCGATCACGCTCGCCAACATCAGGAATCCGGATTGTCCCTGGAGCAATCCGAAAGCGCTTCCAGTATTCGTCACGTGCGTGATCCGAAAAAACGAGGTGACTGACACAGCATCGCCACGGTCGATCAAGGTGGCGACCGCCTGCTTCGTCGCTTGATCAGCTGCGAAGACCACGGCGCCGACTGTTATGAACGGAAGTGCCAGAAGAACGCCATTATTCGGTCGAGTGTCCGTCTCGGGCGACGCCTCCAGATTCATGCTGCCAGTCTACGAATGGGTCGGGAGCCGGACAACCGAAACGGATTACGGTTCGCCAATAAGTCAGCGTTCGAAGGAAGCGCGAAAGAAACTGGCGACACGCTCCGCCATTTGCTGCTCAGACCCCCACCAGAAGTGGTCGGTTCGCGGATAGACCTCGGTTTCGACCGGCGCAGGCATGAGGCCGGCGAGTTCCTCGATCTTCTCCACTGTGGCGAACGAGTCGGCATCGCCAGTGACGAGAAGCTTCGGCATCGTCAACTTCGCAAGACTCTCGGCTTCCGGATTGTCCTCACCGGCGGCCGAGACGACAGCCAATGCAGCCAAACCAGGCGCATCCGGGGCCGCCCCAAGCGCAACGCCACCACCGAACGAGTATCCCGCCAGGCCGACTCGCTTCAGCGGCGCCAGGTCATTGTTGGCAACGGCATCCATCGCGGCGATCGCGTCTGTCTTCTCATGGGTCCCGCCGCCGTAGGATCCTTCGCTCGCGCCCACGCCACGAAAGTTGAATCGCATGGCCGCGATTCCACTCTCTAGCAGCGCCCGCACGATCTCGATCACCACGTTGTTGTTCATGTCCCCGCCGTACTGCGGGTGTGGGTGGCAGATGGCAACTCCACCGACAGGCGTTTCTTCGCCATCGGGGAAGTGGAGCCGTCCCTCCAATTCGATCCCGCCGTTCGGGATCCGGACCGCATACTGGGGCATCGTTCAGCCTCCTCGGCGCATCGGCCCGTGACGCACCCCATTGTGACACCGCTCGGGAGGCGGTCGCAGCACGTCGTCGCGCACCGGTGCGCTTTCAGGCAATTGACATTGTCTCGCGCTCTTCGGCGGCATCCACGAGCAGTCGTTCCAGGATCGCCTTTGCCGCCCCCTTGTCGAGGGGTTCGTTGTTGTTCCCGCATTTTGGCGATTGGATACACGAAGGGCACCCCTCCTCACACGGGCACTCCAGGAGGAGCTGGTACGTTGCCTCCCACAGGTCCCACAGCATCTCGAACCCTCGCTCGGCGATTCCAACGCCGCCTGGATGGCCGTCATAGATGAAGATCGTCGCCTCTCCCGTGTCGGGGTGCTTCGGAGTGGAGAGACCGCCGATATCCCAGCGGTCACAGAGTGCGAACAACGGCAGGAGTCCAATCGCAGCGTGTTCGAACGCGTGCAGTCCGCCCGCGACGTCCAGTTCGCGCTTTTGGACCTCTTCGACGACCGCTGGCGGCACCGTCCACCACACGGCCTCGGTGTCGAACTCTCGAGGCGGAAGGTCGACATACTCAACCCCGAGTATCTCGCTCGTATCGTGCCGCTTCTTCCGGTAGCCGATCACCGCGCGAGAGATGTCGACCCCGCCGATGGACGCATTCGTCGGCCCGATCGGTCGCGTCGACATCGGCTCCCGAACGCGTAAGTCGGTGTCGTCCATCGATTGCGTGAAGTAGGGCAATTGCGAAGCTGGAGCAAGTGTGGCCGCCCTGCCGACGAGGTCCAAGTCATGCACGACGAACTCCTCCCCTCGGTGCAGATAGACGGCGCCCGGGTGGGCGTTCGAAAAAGCCTCAGCCTCGCCTATGGTTTCCAGCAGTCGTCCGGAGCCCTGTTCGATCAGCGTGTATGTGTCTCCGGAGATCGAGCGAAGATGCACTGCCTCGGCGGGGTACCCGACCGAGGGGCTGGCGTGCCACCGGTCTCCGGACGGTCCTCCCTCGCGCCTCAGGAGGAGTCCTTCCCGCTCCATCGCCCGGAGTGTCGCCTCGAACAGGTCCGGGTCGCACAGGACGTCGGCATCGTTCGACGAGAGCGGTGCTTCGTACGCCGCGCACAGCAAATGCGGTCCAAGGATCCGCGGGTTCGTCGTCGAGATCAGTGCGAACTCGACGCCTCGGCGGAACAGCATGTCGGGATGCCGGACCAGGTATTGCTCCAATGGGTTCTCGGACACGACGAGGATCGCGAGCGCCCGTTCGCTTCTGCGGCCTGCACGTGCGGCCTGTTGGAACGTCGCCGCGAGCGAACCCGGGTACCCGATCAAGATCGCGGCATCCAGGTCGCCGATATCGATCCCCAATTCCATCGCATTCGTCGCGACGACTCCCACGAGTTCGCCACCGGCGAAGGCGCGTTCGATCTCTCGGCGTTCTCCCGGCACATATCCCGCTCGGTACGAACTCACCCGTTTCGCGAACGGGGATCCTTCCTTCAGAAGCTCGTCCCGGGAGTAGCGGAAGACCAACTCTGATGCCTGTCGGGATCGGACAAAGGCAAGTGTTCGAGTGCCGGAGGCCACGGTCTGGGTGAATAGCTCTGAACCCTCGCGCGTCGCGCTCCGTCTCGCGGATCGTGCGTCATCGATGATCGGCGGGTTCCACAGCACGAAATCTCGGCCCCCGGAAGGCGCGCCGTCCTCGGATATGGCGGTCACAGGCAGTCCGGTCAGCGCCTCCGCGTGCTCCTTCGGATTCCCCAGCGTCGCAGACGTCAGCACGAACTGCGGGTCCGCCCCGTACAGCCTCGCAACTCTTCTCAATCGTCGAATGAGGAACGCCAGATGCGACCCGAACACGCCTCGATAGGCATGCGCCTCGTCGATGACCACGAACTTCAGACCCCGAAACAACCTGCTCCACTGACGGTGGTTCGGCAAGATCCCCAGGTGAAGCATCTCTGGATTCGTAAGGACGATATCGGCGGAACGCCGGATGCTGGCGCGGTCGCCCGACTCCGTATCGCCGTCGTAGGTATCGAACACTGGAGGTCGAGGCAGCGGACCGGTCAGCTCCCTCAGTCCCCTCAGTTGGTCCTGAGCAAGGGCCTTCG
Organism: uncultured Dehalococcoidia bacterium; assembly: GCA_964537445.1. Classification (GTDB taxonomy): domain Bacteria; phylum Chloroflexota; class Dehalococcoidia; order UBA6926; family UBA6926; genus JASLZO01. The sequence continues at coordinate 9,331 of CAZIBZ010000280.1, forward strand.
TGGGGAACACATAGATCGCCCGCGCCCTGCCCGGAGCGTTCAGATACGCGTCCAGCACCGGAATGTTGTAGCACAGGCTCTTCCCCGATGCGGGGCCGGTGGCAACCACGACGTTCTCATCGCGAGATGTCGCCGCTATCGACTCGACCTGATGGCTATAAAGCGTCGAGAATCCTCGAACGTCCAGCGCCGCCTCGAGCACGGGATGGAGCCCGGCGGGGGCTCCGGCGGGGCGCGCCTGTCGTTCTGCATGGCGCTCGATGTGGGCGATCTGGCCGCGATACGTGCGACGGCCTATGAGGTAGTCCAGAAACCCCTGAGTGTCCAAACGTACCCCGTCTCGTCGTGCCCACGAACGCAAGCGAGATTAGAACACACGAGCGCATTCCGTCAAAGGACTAGCCACCGACCTTGCAAGCCAGCGCCAACGTTGGCGCTGGCCTAGCGCTCTCGTAGTTCGAGATCGAGAGTCGCGCTACCCGTTCTGTTGCTCGATCTGCTTCAACAAGTCGACCGATGCATTGTCACCCACGAACGGATTCGACTGTCGCTCTTCGGCGATCGTCGAAACGTCGTTGTGCCCTGGCATCACTCGGGTCTCTATGGGCAAGACCTCGAACAGCTTGGTCTTGATCGACGAAAGCAGCTCGGCCAGGTTCCCGCCTGGGAAGTCGAATCGCCCGATCGAACCCCGGAATAGCGTGTCTCCCGTCATCACCGCGTCATCGAGGATGAAACAAGAACTCCCGGGAGTGTGGCCCGGAGTCGAAATCACCCGCACCGACTCCGACCCGATCGGGATTTCGAGGTCATCTTCAAGGTACGCGTCGGGTGCAGGCGAGGCTTCGGGTTTGGAGCCGGTCCACTGGCCCTGCTGCGCCAATTGGGCCAACATCTCCTCGTCACCCCGGTGGATGAGCAATTTCGCCCCGGTCTCGCGAACGAACAGTGCGTTCGAGAAAACATGGTCCATGTGCCCGTGCGTGTTCAGCACGGCGTTCACCGTGAGGCCCTTCTCTTTCACCCACTCGAGTACGGCGTCTGCTTCCATGCTCGGGTCAACGATGACCGCCTCCTTCGACTTGAGGTCATGAAGGACGTAGGTGTTGTTCCCCATCGGCCCGACGACAAAACGTTCGATCGGCATGGTGTTCCTCTCGTTCAGGTATCGATGATGTCTATGGAGTGAGTCAATAGATCGGCGTCCAGCCGCGTTTCAGTCACGAAATCGACCACCTTCTCCAGCTGTTCG
>CAZIBZ010000281.1:0-2945 GCA_964537445.1 uncultured Dehalococcoidia bacterium
ATCGTCCAGCGAACTCGCGATGGCGGCGGTGAGATCGTGAGTCTCTTGAAGACGGGAAGCGCGTTCTACGCTCCCTCGGCGGCCGTCGTTCAGATGACCGACGCGATCCTTCTCGATAAGAAACGCATACTCCCGGCCGCCGCCTATCTGGAAGGCGAGTACGGAACGAGCGGAGTTTTCGTTGGAGTACCGGTGATCCTCGGGGCGAAAGGCGTCGAAAAAGTCATCGACCTCGAACTCACGCCGGAGGAGAAGGCCGGGTTCGACCATTCGGTCGAGGCCGTGAATGAACTCGTCGAGGCGATGGCGAACCTGTAATCAACCTAGCCGAAGCTGCAAAAGAGGCCGCCACGGTTGTGACGGCCTCTTTTCTCGTCTTACCTGGGTGCCATCTCGAAGATCGACACTTCCCAGAATCCCGCCTGCTCCGTAAAGATGCGGGCGAGACCTTTCTCGTTGAGCTTCAGTTCGATTTCGGCCGGAGAATGCATGTAGACACGGAAGGGATGTCGACGGAGAGTCTGGAATACGTTGAGTGTCCAGAAACCGACCCTTCCCCACCAGGTCCGCCTCGGATACGCCAAGCCGCAGTAGAGTTTCGTCTTTTCGCCGGCCGCTGCGACCAGCGCGCTCAGGTTCGGGTAGCAGCAAACGACGCGGTCCAACAGAACAATATCGGCGCTCTCGACTTGGTCCTGCAACTCGACAAAATCCCCGACGCGCCGTTCGGAGTGCTCTTCTAGCCCCAGCTCATCTGCGAGCTCTGCTGCTGCCGTGACATTCGCCGGAGAAGCGTCAATCGACACGGAATGCGACGCACCGCCCTTGACCAGCTCCAGGTTCAGCGCTCCGATGCCGGCGCCGATCTCAAGGACCGACTTGCCCCCGATTCCGGCTGCCATCAGCTGGTCAACCAGGATCTGAGCCCGTTTCCCAAGACCTCCCTTCCGGTATCCCTTGAGTTCCCGTTGGGCGTATCCGTCGTTGAATACTGAGTCAAGAACATCCACGGGACAGCAATCACCGTTGGAGTGTTGTCGGTCTTCAGACACGGCGCGATCGAAAGGTTTCGCCGAATGCGGCGGGGCTATCCCCTGGAGACTCCGCTGATCTGGATGAACGGTTCCGTGGAGATGATATGCCGCTTCAGACCCATCTCCTTCACATTGAAGTCGAGCGCGGATCCAATCAGCTGCGGCAGATGCAACACGGGCATGTTGATCTGACGCCCCGCGGCGTTACTCGCCTTCGGCTGGAACTCGTCGAGGTTGATATGACAGAGAGGGCACGGTGTCACCATGACGTGTGCGCCCTTGTCTTTGGCCTCTTGGGTGTGGTTGCCAACCATCCGGAGCCCATTGGACTCATTGATCGTCATGATCGGAAACCCGCAGCATCGCCACTTGCCGTCGTAGTCGATAGGTTCGGCACCGAGCGTTTCGATGATCTTCTCGAGGTACTGCCCGCGATCAGGGTGCTCATCGAACCCGAGGACGTAACGGGGCCTCAATACGTAGCACCCATAGAACGGCGCAACCTTGACCCCGCGAAGCGGGTTGACGACCATCGTCTTGAGTTCATCCAAGCCGATCTCTTCGACCATCGCCCACATCATGTGGGTCACCCGGATCGTGCCCTTGTACTCGAGTCCTTCCGGTCGGAGGTTTTCGTTGATCTTCGCCAAGTATTCGGGTTTCTCCCGTAGCTTGTAGTTCACGCTACTCATGACGCCCTGACATGTCGAGCAAATGGTCAGGAGTGTATCGAGGCCCTGTTGCTCCGCGATCGCAAAGTTTCGGGCGTTCAGCGTGTCGACCAGTTCATCGTTGCGTTCACCCAATACTCCGGCGCCGGTGCAGTTTGCCTGGTCCAATTCGACCAGTTCCATGCCGACTTTTGCCGCAACGGCGGTCGCTGCCGGATACAGCTCCGGGGTTCCTGCTCGTGAAACACATCCCGGCCAAAAGGCGTAGCGCATCGTGTCCTTAGACCCCCAGACGATCGAATATCCGAGTAACGTTCTTCGCGGAACGAATCCCCTTGTGGATGATGGGCGGCAATCGCCGGCGCAGAAGGCGCCTGATTCCGAGCGGTGCCAACTCAAATCCCCAGCGTGGGAACCCAAACGTCTTTCGGGCCAGCGCAAACTCGTCCAGTAGTCCTTTGTGCTTCACGCTGTCTGAGAATCCCTCCACGTGGCGCGCGCCGCGAGAATCGGTGAGCCCCGATTCCATCGCCATGACACGCATGTCCATGATTCGCTCCATCGGCTCAACATCCTTGGGGCAGGCTTGGACGCACATGTTGCAGCGCGTGCAGTCCCAGATGCCGGAAGGCTCCACGTAGCTCTTCAGCCGGTCTTCGGTATGGCCATCGCGGGGGTCCGCTGCGAAACGGAATGCCTTCGCCAGTGCCGCCGGCCCGAGGAACGATTCATCGACCTCGAGAACCGTGCAGTCGGACACACACGCGCCGCACATGATGCAGTTCATCGCGACTGCGAGCCGCATCATCGAGTCGTTGGAGACGAGGTTCTCGCGCTCCGGTTCAGGCCCCTCGGGTCGTAGGTACGGCTCCACCGCCTGCATCTTGCCCCAGAACGAATCCATATCGACCACGAGGTCCTTGATGACCGGCATGTTCCCCATCGGGTCCACGGTGATCGTTTCGCCCTCGTGCTCGATCTGCGAAATCATCGTTTTGCACGCGAGGCGCGACTGGCCATTGATCTTCATCGAACAGGACCCGCAGATCGCGCTCCGGCAGGAACAACGCATCGACAGCGTTCCGTCCTGCTCGTCCCGGACCGAAAGCAATCCCTCTAATACAGTGCCGTATTGGGGTAGGTCAACCTCGTATTGCTTGCGGCCGGGCTCTTGGTCCGTCTCGGGGTCGAATCGGTAAACGTCAAGTTTGGTCGGCATTTAGTACGTCCTCGCGGTCGG
>CAZIBZ010000282.1:0-3593 GCA_964537445.1 uncultured Dehalococcoidia bacterium
GGAGCGGTTCCAGCCGTCCAACCCTTCGCGGAACGGCTGCTCGCCGGCGACTTGACGCAGCAGTGTGTGCGTCGGGTGTTCATGGTTCGAAGGGAGCTGTACGACAATCTGGCCTCCGTCGTCGACGAGTGACATCAACCGCGGTATCAGGGTGGGGTGGTCATCGACCCACTGGATCGCCGCGTGGGAGAAGACGAGGTCCCAACGCCCCTCCAGGGACTCGATGCGACCGTAGTCGAACCGCAGCCCGGTCCGTTCAAGAGGCGCCGCGCGCTCCAGCATCTCCTTTGACGAGTCGACGCCGCTGACCTCGCTGTCGGGGAGGTGCTCTGCGAGTCGGCTGGTGAGTTCCCCCGTTCCGCTCCCAAGGTCGACGACGTGGAGGCCGGTCCGCACATGGATCAGTTTCAACAGGTCTTCGAACGGCGCGTAGCGTTCCGCGCGGAATCGTTCGTATTGATCAGGGTCCCAGGGCACCGGCTATTCTCTCCAGACCGTCATGGCTCCCTCAGGTACTTCCACTCAGCGACGACCCACTGTCTTTTACGGCTGGTGGATCGTCTCGGCCTCCGTGGTGATGATTTTCTACTACATGGGGACCGTGTTCTACAGCTTCACCCTACTGGTGACGCCAATCACGGACGACCTTGGGTGGAGCATCGCGGTGATCTCGCAAGGGTTCTTGATCGCCGGCCTCATCAGTGCGGCGCTGGCACCTGTCTTCGGGACGGCTTTCGATCGGTTCGGTCCGAAGCCGGTCGTCGCGGGTGGACTGGTCGTTGGTGCGATCGGTTTCTTCCTGATCGGCCGAATGGAATCTACCTGGCATTTCTATGTCACCTGGACGCTGGCGGGCATCGGACCGATCGCGATCTACAATGGTGCGGTCCCGGCTGTTGCGAACTGGTTCGTTCGTATGCGCGGGCGAGCGTTGGGGCTGACGATCATCGGCGAAGGGCTGGGTGGATTCGTCGCACCAGTGATGTTGATCCTCGTAAACCTGATCGGATGGCGCGGAGCGGTGACCGTGGTGGCGGCAGGAATCATCGTCTTCTTGTTGCCGTTGGTGGCGGTGCTTCGCAGGAGGCCCGAGGACCACGGCCAACTGCCCGACGGGGCCGCGCACGACCCGCGCGATGAGGACCTTCCGGAAGCATCTGGCGCTCTGGAGATAGAGGGGCTCACGCTCCAGGAGGCGCTGAGGACGAAGTCGTTCTGGGGCCTGGCTTTCGTGTTCTCACTCGGGTTCCTGCCGATCGGCGGGACCACGATTCACCTGTCGCCGTTTCTTGAGGGGGGCGACGTGAACCGTGGAATGATCGCGACCGTCCTGACGTTCATGGCGGTCGGGGCTATCTCCGGGCAGCTTGGAGGCGGATGGCTCGTGGACCGGATCGACCCCCGTCGCGTCGCAGCCGCGGCCCTGGGTTTGCAGGCCTTCGGCATGGCCGCTCTCTCGCAGGTGACCGGCGATGGGCAGTGGCTGCTGATCCTGTTCGTCGTGGGGTTGGCCCCAGGATTCGGCGGCGTCACAGTCCTGTGGCCCGCGCTCCTCGGCATCTATTTCGGGCGACGGTCGTTCGGGAGCATCCAGGGGATCCTGTGGACGATCACCGCCGCGGTGTTTGCGACGGCCCCTCTGACGCTTGGATGGCTCTCGGACGTGCTCGACGGATATCCCTTCGCGATCCTGATCTACGGGGCGTTGAGCGGCATCGGGGCGATCGCTTGCTTCCGGCTCCCGAAACCCGGCCAATTTATCGCTGCGGGGCAGTCGGCCCAGGCAGAGGCTTCCACCGGCACGTGAAACGTAAGCCTCGTTCCAGACCGAGCGCTTTCGCATGAAGATGATGGTCAGAGCCAAGGCTCGGAGGTGGGAACGAATGACGATGACGTTGGTCCAGGAGAAGTGTGTCGCGTGCCGAGCTGACTCACCTCGGGTTACCGATGAAGAGATCATCGAGTTGAGCCCCATCATTCCAGACTGGCGGCTCTTCGAGGACAACGGAATCAAGAAGCTCGAACGAGTGCTCAAGGTGAAGGACTTCGCCGAGGCACTCACGCTGACCAACGCGGTCGGGGACGAGGCCGAGATGGAAGGCCATCACCCGATGCTGACGGCTGAGTGGGGCAGGGTGACGGTGACGTGGTGGACCCACAAGATCAAGGGTCTTCACCGGAACGACTTCATCATGGCGTCCCGGACCGATCGTATCTACACGGCTTCCCGGGGCGCCGAGGCGACGCCGGCCTGAGCCTTCACTCGGAGTCGGACTGCCGAGGGTGTCCGACGAATGTCGAACGGCCTAGAGGCCGTCGCGGACCAGGGCCCACCCAGTTGGTTGACGCACTTCCCCGGTGGACTCGCGTCGACGCTCGATCTCCTGATGGACCGCCATGTGAGCCCTCGCCAGGAGTTCGGCAGGCAACCGACCCAGCAAGCCATCGAATTCCTGCTGGATGTCGCCGCGCGCGTTTGCTACTCCGTCGTCCCGTACCATTTCATTCTCCGATTCTCGGGTCATCTGCCCGGATTCTTCACGCCCGCCGTTGAGGCGAATCTTCCCAGTTACGCGGTATGCGGATAAGCACCAACCGGTGTTGCCCTGGTATCAAACAGAGGTGTGTTCTGGAACCGGTGACCATGCGGTCTATGCTTGGGAGCGGTGATTCAGCCGCACGCATCCAATAACGGAGGGCAGCGTGCAAGCAAGGACCCCCGACCAGGCCGAGACGAGATTCACGTCTGACGGCAACGTTCGTCTTCGCTATCTGGAGTGGCCGGGCGATGGATCACCCGTGTTGCTGCTCCACGGTCTGACCGTGTCTGCCGAATACTGGTCGCACACGGCCAGGATCCTGGCGGAGAACCATCGAGTGATCGCCGCCGACCTTCGTGGCCACGGACACTCCGACAAGCCTGGATGGGGCTATGACTATTCGACGTTGGCTATGGACATCGAGCGGCTCTGCCAAGAGGCGGGAGTTGAAAGTGCGTTGATCGCCGGGCATTCCTGGGGCGCGAGCGTTGCGCTGACGCTGGCCGCGGAGCATCCGGACCGGGTCGCCCACCTGGCGATGGTGGACGGCGGGTTCGGAGGGCGGAGGCGTCAGACGAGCGAGGATGGAACTCTGCCGGACTACGAGTCGATGATGGCGCCGATGGAGATCTATCGGACCCGCGAGAGCTACCTGGAGGCTGCCGGCGGAGCCCTGAAGGACGTCGCCGGGCCGGAACTTGACGAAGTCCTGATGTCCAGCGTGACCCCCAACGATGATGGTTCAGTCAGCGAGCGACTTTCTCGCGAGAACCAGGTCCTGATCCTGAAGGAGATGGGCAGTCTGAACGCGCGGGAACTCTACGCGCGGGTCCGAGCGCCAGTGATGTTTGCAGGCGCGCTTTCCGGGAGCGGCCGTGGACAGGAGTGGAACGAACGGAAGCAGGAATCGGTCCGCCGCGCGCGAGAATTGGTCGAACGAAGCGACGAGGCATGGTTCCCGGAGACCGCGCACGATATCCAATTGCACCGGCCTCAGGAGCTTGCGAAAGCGCTTGAGGAGTTCATAACGGCAGACTGATCACGCCGCGGTCG
>CAZIBZ010000283.1:0-5251 GCA_964537445.1 uncultured Dehalococcoidia bacterium
CAGGCCGCCCGCGCGGTCCTGGACGAGTACCTGTCGGTGGAGCGGATCGAACCCGGGCGACCGATCCCGGGTCCGGCGCGCACGTTCGACTCAGACGGCGTCCGGCGGATCGAGGAAGCGGAGCGAAAGGCGGAAGCGGCACGGGAGCGGTACAACCGGGCCCCGATGCTGCATATGGGGGCCGATCAAGAACCTCACCCCCGGCCCCTCTCCGTGTTCGGAGAGGAGCGGAGACAGGCGGGTGACGACTTAGTCTTCTGAGGCCTGCTGGACGATGTAGAACATGTTGCCCTCCGGGTCGGGGAAGCCCCGGTAGCGGAATTGGCCGGCGTCGCCCTCGATGGGGCCGGGGAACCTGACGCCACGCTGTTCGAGTTCCCGGCAGGCGGTCTCCAGGTCCTCGACCTCGACGGCGATGTGGTCGATGCCGCGGGGGTTCTCCTCCAGCTTGATGCTCCGGGCCTTGCCCGAGGCGGATTCCTCGGTCGGGAAGATGAAGAGGTCCGCGTTGCCGATGTGGACGGTGCCGCCCCACGACGAAACTTCGGCGTCGAGGCCCAGCGTCTGCTCGTAGAAGCTGACGAGGCGCTCCACGTCCTTGGCGCCGATGCCGATGTTGTCGATGCGCTTGATTTCCATGATTGGTGCTCCGGTGGGCAGTGATGAGACGTTCGTGGGACGAGCTTAGCAAGCGGAAATCCGCCAGGTATCCGCATGCGACGAAGCCATCCAGCGGCCCAGAACGCATCTTCGGTTACAGAGTTGCCGGAGGAGTCCGATGACCAAGCTCGATATCGGCGCGGGTGCGCTTGCCGGCGCGCTCGTCGCGGGGGCACTGATCGCCGTCTCGTACCTGGCGGACCAGGTGGCGGACCTTCCCTTCGTCCCGTTCGACCTTTTCGATTGGATGGCGACCGTGCTGCCGAGCGGGGCGACCGGGATCCATCGGAAGACGGCTCGACTCTAGCCAGCGGGGCGGTCTCGCTGCCCAAACACCCTGGACCGGCACGGACCGTCCGAGATGGTCACGCTATGATTTGCCGCATCTGCGTCAAACGTGTCCGGGGGGGGTGATGGCGGCGTGACGACCACGACGAGGCCCATCAAGGAACAGTTGGATCCGATGTACCGGCCGGAGTCGGTCGCGATCATCGGGGCGACGAACGATCTGCGCCGATGGGGCGGGTGGGTCGTCGACCGGCCGAAGCGGACGGGGTTTGAGGGCCGGCTGTACCCGGTCCACCCGCGCGAGACGGAGATCCAGGACCTGAAGGCGTATCCGACGGTCGGCGATGTGCCGGAGGACGTGGACATGGCGATCATCGTCGTCCGCGCGGTGCTGGTGCCCCAGATCATGGAGGAGTGCGTCGCGAAGGGTGTGAAATCCGCGATCGTCATCTCCGCGGGGTTCGAAGAGGCTGGGGGCGAAGGCCTGGAACTGCAGCAACGAACGGTCGAGATCGCCCGAGCGGGTGGGGTGCGGTTCGCCGGGCCGAACTGCCAGGGGATTTACACGGCGGCTACGAACTTCAACGTGATGTGGCCGACGACGCCGGTCGCGGGCGGAATCTCGATCGTGTCGCAGAGCGGGTCGTTCGCCGCCGGGTTGGGGACGCAGCTGATCGCGCGCGGGGTCGGGGTGCGATCGTGCCTGTCGATCGGTAACCAGGCCGACCTAAGCATGGCCGAGTATCTCGAGTACTTGGCGCAGGACGACGAAACGTCGGCGATCTGCCTGTACGTCGAGGGATTCCGCGACGAGGGGCGTCGGTTCTTCGAGACCGCTCGCGCGGTCACGAGGAAGAAGCCGGTTTTGATGTTCAAACCGGGGCGAACGGCGACGGGTGCACGGGCCACCCGCAGCCACACGGCGTCACTGGCGATCGAAGACAGCCTGATCGACGCCATGTGCAAGCAGGCGGGGATCATCCGTGCCGAGGGGAGCGAAGACCTGCTCACGATGGCGGATGCGATCGCCACCGGGGGGCCTTCGTCCGGGAATGGAGTAGCGATCATCAACGGTGCGGGCGCTCAGTGCGTGATCATCGCCGACGCATGCGATGCAATGGGGCTGACGGTCCCGGAGTTCGACGACGAGATGCGGGGACGCATCCAGGAGATCATTCCTGCGCACGCCCCACCGGCGCGGAACCCTGTCGACCTTGGCGGGCCGGGGCCGGACCCGGGGATGCACCTGGACGTGATCGAGATGATGGCGGGTCGCGACGACGTCCATACGGTGGTGACCGGGTCGTTGTCGGTGGGGGGGCCCTGGGGCGACGGCGACATGTCGGACCGAGACGAGGAGTTGTTTGGACGCCTTGCCTCTCTGCCGGAGCGGAGCGGCAAAAGGATCGTCGTGAGCGGGTTCCGCGGGGCGACCGCCGAAAACCCGCTTTTGAAGCGGTACCGCGAGGCCGGATTGCCCGCGTTCTTCGGCGAAGAGTGCGCCCGGGCCGTCTACGCGATGGCGAAAGCCGGGGATGGTCTGCGCCGGCGCGACTGACGACGGATTTTGGTCGATTCGATCCAGGCTCCAAGGAGTGAAGACGACATGACCAGTACGAACGGGACGGCGGGGGCGCTCGAACACCTGCGGGTCCTGGACCTGACGGGCTATCTGGGGCAGGCGTGTGCCCGGATGTTCGGCGACATGGGCGCCGACGTCGTCCTTGTCGAACCTCCCGGCGGAGATGCGACACGCGAGATCGGACCCTTTGCCGGGGATGAGGCCGGACCAGACCGCGGGTTGCCGTGGACCGCGTTCAACCGCAACAAGAGGAGCGTGGTCCTGGATCTCACGACCGGCGAAGGGCGAGCGAGTGCGGTTGCGCTTGCCGGAACGGTCGACGTGGTGATCGAGGACGCGGACGATGATTCTCTGACGAGTGCCGGGCTCGGGTACGAGGGCCTTCACGCGGCGAATCCGGGACTCGTGTACGTGTCGATGTCGGCGTTCGGGCGAACCGGCCCGAAGCGTGGATACGTCGGCGGCGAGCTGGTGACGCAGGCCGCCGGGACACTCCTGTACGCGCACGGGGATGACGAGATGGACCCGGCGATGGCGCCAGCGGACCTGCTCTCGCAGATCGCGTGTTTCCATGCGGCGTTCGGCGCGCTGGTGGCGATCCGGCGCCGGGAACGGACCGGCCAGGGAGCCCATGTGGACGTGTCGCGCCAGGAAGTCGCGATCCACTCTCATTCCGGGCATATCTCTCGCTATTCGTTGACCGGTGACATCAGCCGACGCGAGGGCGGCGCGTCAGCCTTCGGAGGAGTGAACACGTATGAGACGGGCGACGGAGGGCTGGTGAACCTGTCGGTCTACCAGGCGTCGCACTTCCGGAACCTGGCGGTCGACGTGATGGAGAACCACCCGATCCTGTCCGACCCGCTGTGGCACGAGATGATGTTTCGACAGGAGAACCGGGAGATCGTCGACGAGTACATCAAGGAATACCTGAAGACGGCGGACCGGGACGCGTTCGTGGAGCGGGCGCAGGCGATGCGCGTCAATGCCGCGCCGCTGCTGAACGTGGCGGAGTTCATCGCTCACCCTCACACGGTCGAGCGAGGTTTCATGGAGGACGTGGAGAGTCCCGAATTGGGGCCGCACAAGATCGCTGGACCTCCGATCCGGATGTCGGGCACGCCGTGGAAGCAGCGACGACCGGCACCCCGCGTTGGACAGCACACGAACGAAGTTCTGGGAGAGATCGAAAGGCTCCGCCGGGACTCTTCGAGCCTGAGGCCAGACGGCCAGCTGCCGCTGGCGGGAATGCGGATCCTGGACTTCACGCGGGTGTTCGCCGGACCGATCGCGACGCTGTTTCTTGGGTTCCAGGGGGCGGAGGTCATCAAGGTCGAGTCAGAGGACTTGGATGAGAACCGGGGACCGACACAGCCGAACTTCCCGGACTTCAACCGGAACAAGCTCGGAGTGACGATCAACACGCGGACTGAGCAGGGCCGAGATCTGGTGATGAAGCTGGCGGCCCAGAGCGACGCGGTGATCGAGAATTTCTCTCCGAGCGTGATGGACCGGTTGGGGCTCGGGTATTCAGCGCTGAAAGAGGTGAAGCCTGACATCGTGATGGTCGGGATGCCCGGACTTGGGGCCACGGGCCCGTTGAAGGACTACCGGACCAACGGCCAGCAGATCATGGGTGCTGCGGGCCTGACGCACCTGTGGGGAAATCCCGGGTCGCCGCTGGACCACCGGATCAAGATCGCTTTCTCGGACCACGTGGCCGCCGTCTGCGGATCGATGGCGATCATGGCAGGGCTGGCGCACCGTGACCGGACCGGGGAAGGCCAGTTCATTGAGCTGTCGCAGCTGGATTCGACCGCTCACCTGCTCGGCGTGCCGTATATGGACCTTCTGATCAACGGGCGGAACGCGGAGGCAATCGGGAACCGCAGCGAGCGGCATGCGCCGCACGACGTGTATCCGTGCCTGGGGGAGGACACGTGGTGCGTGATCGCGGTGCGGACCGATGAAGAATGGTCCCGGTTGGTCGAAACGATGGGGAGCCCGGCGTGGGCCTTGGATGAGCGGTTCTCGACGATGGGGGGACGGGTAACCGGGAAGGCCGACCTCGACTCACGAATCTCGGAGTGGACGCGGACATTGACTTCGAAACAAGTTGAACGCGTGCTTCAGAAACAACGGGTCCCGGCGTGCGAGGTGTCGACCTCAGAGGATCTGATCAACGACCGACACCTGCGTGAACGAGGATTCATCGTGGAGACGCAGCACGAGGTCTACGGTGCGCTCGAATCGCCGGGGCCGGATTTCCTGCTCCTCGGCGATCTTCAGCCACCGATCACGTCGGCGCCCATCGTGAAGGGACGGGATAACGACCGAGTGTTCAGGGGGCTCCTGGGGATGTCAACCTCGGAGATCCAAGGACTCGAATCGGTCGGTGCGATCCGATAAGAAACGGGAGGACTCACTTGCAGATCGAACCACAAGGTCGCGGCCTGATCTATCGGATGGTCGGGGCCGCGTTGTTGAAGCGCGATGTCTATCAAGAGGTTGAGATGGATACCGGCGCGACGAGTTCGGCGGCGTTGGTCGTCGTTCTCGTGAGCCTCGCGGGCGGCGTCGGAGCTTACACGGCCAGCGGGGCCGCGGGCCTGGCGGCCGGGGTCATCATCGGGATCGCGGGCTGGGCGGTGTGGGCGGCGATCACGTTCTTCATAGGCACCCGGCTGCTGCCGACCCCCGAAACACACGCGAACTGGGGTC